>URWR01000124.1 GCA_900551595.1 uncultured Coriobacteriaceae bacterium | reverse complement strand
GCGTTAGCTGGATATTTCGCATTTGGGCCAGATATGCAAGGTGGGTCTGCCTGGGTGTTTGGTCATGGGAGAGCTCAGAAATATCTTGCTTTAGATGATGATGAGGCCAAGGGAGAACTCGATGTCTAGTAAGCCGCGGTTCTCTATTGTTGCGCCGGTGTATAACACCAGCGCTTTTCTCTCAGAGTGCTTGGCTTCTGTAGAACAGCAGACATATCACAATTTTGAGCTGGTGCTTGTGGACGATGGCTCTACAGATAACTCCGGCAAAATGTGTGATGAATTTGCTGCTCAGCATGCCTATGCAAGGGTGATTCATCAGGAAAATCAAGGGCTTTTATTGGCGCGCCGTGTTGGACTGCAGGCAGCTCGAGGAGAGTATATTGTTACGCTCGATTCTGACGATATGCTCCGAACCGATGCGCTAGAGCTGCTTTCTGCCGAAATTGATGCAAATCACCCAGATATTTTGACATTTACTTTTTCACGTGCGACTTCTTTTGCATTGTTTAATCCAAGTCGTCTGAGTATGCCGGCTGGCTATTACGCGGCGGACCAGTATGGTCTTCTTAAGATGCAAATATGCAAAGGCCGCCATAACAACCTGTGGAGCAAATGCTATCGCCGTGCAATTGCAGATGTGAAAGCAGATTACACGCCATTCCGAGGGCTGACGCATGCAGAAGATCTGCTGCAAGTTTTGCCGATCATAGACGGAGGAAAGACCTTCTCCTACGTGGATGAGCCACTCTATTACTATCGGCCCAACCCTGGCAGTGCAACGGGTAGCTATAAGCCACGTCAGCTTAAAGATCTGTCAGTGGCGCTCGATGCACTCATTCGCTACGCCTCTTCATGGGGCTACAGCTATTTACAAGAGGCGCGGAAGAGCGCACTTTTGCAGCTCAGTTACTTATTGCATATGCTCGTCAATTCACGTCTTGAGAATGCTATGCAGGTAGAGCAGCTTGAACGTATGCAAACATATGCAAAAAAGGCTGGCTTATTTGGTTCATGGGAACATGACCTCCGTCTGGATAAGCGCCTGGAGATAGAGGCCCTTGGGAAAGGACAATGGGGGCGGGTAGTGCGGCGAGTTCGTGCCTTTGAGCTGCTTAAACGCGTTCGAGATATGCGCTCAAAATAGGCGCGAAGAACCTGGGGTATGCGCATGCCAATCAAAGAAGCTATTAAAAACCTCTTTCATTCGGTGATTCTTTCTGGTCCCGTGTATGCACATTTAAAATCCCGTGCATTGGCGGAAGATCCAACTCATGTTTTGGATGCATGTGAACAGCTCGAAAGCGTCTCTCCGCGACCTCAAAATATTCGTGCGGAGCTTACACTGCTTCCCGAGGCTTCTCTCGATATAAGTGTGATTATTCCGGTTTACAACGTTGAGAAGTACGTAGGTTCTTGTTTGGAATCGGTGCTTTCACAGAAGTTGGACGCTTCCTTTGAAGTCATCGTGGTTATCGATGGTTCTCGAGATGGGTCTGAAGAAATCGTTCGTTCGTTTTCTGACAGTCGCTTGAGAGTTATATGCCAGAAAAATGGCGGACTTTCATCTGCGCGTAATACGGGCATTGCACATGCGCATGGCCGCTGGCTTGCCTTTGTTGATTCCGACGACATGCTTGCTCCGGGTCATCTTGCGGCGCTCTATGAGCGAGCTCAGGTAGGAGATTGTGACATTGTTGGATCGCTGTGGCGCTCTATGTCGGAGGATGGCGCGGTAGGCAAATTAGGAGAATCTCAGCGTACCAACATGGCTCCGTGGGGCCGTTTATACCGACGGGAAGTATGGGAACGCTTACGTTTTCCTGTTGGCTGTTGGTATGAAGATCTCATTACACCTTGCTGTATAGACCCGCTCTTCCATGAGGAAGATATATCTGATGCAGGGTATTTATATCGGAGTCGACCTGGCTCCATTGTAGAAACGAGCTCTTCAAATCCCAAGGCACTCGATGCATTTTGGGCTATGCAAGAAATGATCTCTTGGCGTCATGATTTAGGGATTGTATACGGTCAACAAGACTGGGATCGTTTTATATGGCTCCTCGGTCCACTGCTGATGGGGCGCACAACATTTCTAACCAATTCCGAACGTAAGGCATTATTTTCAGCGTGCTGTGATTTGATGGCTTCACTTGAGGAGCTGCAGGGAGTGCAGACAACACGTAAGGGTGCCTGGCGCGATCTCGAACGAGCGCTTCGCGAATATTGCTATGAGCTTTGGTGTCTCGCCTGCACAGCGCTCGTAAAAGAAGCTGGGAGTATTAAACTAACGACGGCCTGGCATATCTATAGAGAGGCACGAAGCGAGCAATGAGAATAGGAATTGTTACGTTTCATTGTGCATACAATTTTGGCTCAGTGCTTCAGGCATGGGCGCTTAAACGCAAGCTTGAACACATGGGCCATGAGGTGCAGATAGTCGATTATCGCGGCGCAGATTTTGACCAGTATCGACTCATTCAGACATACTCTTTGCATGCTTTTGCGGCGAGTATCGCACTGTATCCGCGTCAGCGACGTCGTAGTCAGGCTTTTGAGTCTTTTATAGCTACAGAGCTTGATCCTACTGCCCGCTATGGTGTGCATGATGAAGTGCGCATGGCCTCGGAGTTGCCTAAACAGTTTGATTGTTTTATCTGCGGAAGCGATCAAATTTGGAACTTGGATTGTACGTGCGGACCGGTAGGACCTTACTTTTTGGACTTTGCCCAAGATGCTCGGCGAATTGCGTATGCTCCAAGCCTTTCTCACACCTCATTTGCTCCAGAATACTTTGGTGAGCACGAGCGCGAGCTCATAAAAAATTGGCTTTCTCACTTTGCGGCAATTTCGGTGCGTGAAGAAACAACAGCCCCTCTTTTCCAGCCGCTTTCTCCCATGCTGATTCAGATATGTCTTGATCCAACGCTCTTACTCGATGCAGAAGATTATGCTGCATTGCTTGCTGAGAGCAGTAGGGTCGATGCGATTTCTTTTGATGGCAAGCTCTTTGTCTATATGCTTGAGCGAAACGATGAAATGGTTTCCTATGGCGCAAAGCTTGCCCGAGAAATGGGACTGGACATTGCGTATGTATCGCGCCGTCCGCTTGCTTTTGATGGAGTAAGGGCAGTCAATCTGTATGGCATTGGACCTGCAGAGTTTCTACAAGTGCTGCAGAGAAGTGCGGCGGTGCTTACCAACTCTTTTCATGCAACGGTTTTTTCTCTTTTGTTTGGTCAGTCATTTCAGACGTTTGCAACACAGCGCAGTGGCTCCCGAATGAAAGAGCTGCTCGCTTCATTTGATGCTTCCGACCATTTGTCAGATGGGTCTCTGCTGAAACAGCCAACGCCAGTCAGAGACGTTGCACAGCATTTGGATAAGATGCGAGCGAACTCGCTTGGCTTCCTTGAAAAAGCACTCGTAGGGTAAGATTGATCTATGAATGAAGCAAAGCGACTAGTTAAAAATACGGGCATTATTGCAGTTGGAGGCATGGCAACCAAACTGGTGCAGTTCCTCCTGCTGCCGCTTTATACTACGGTTCTTGCTCCGGCTGAGTATGGTGCAGTAGATTACCTCAACACGATTGCTTTATTCTGTGTCCCAGTTGCCTCGCTTCTTATGGACGAGGCGCTCTTTCGCTTCCTTATAGACTGCAAAACAGAAAGTGATCGTCGTCAAGCCGTTACCGCCAGTGTGGGAGTTTTGGGGCTAGGCTGTATTCTCTTTGCAGCTCTTATGGGTGTGCTTGAACTCACCTTCCACCCAGAGAGCTTCTGGTGGATTGTTGGCCTTGTGTATGCTGGCGTGGCTTTGCAGATGGTGTCTGCCTTGCTTCGTGGTTTTGGAGACACTACCAGCTATGCGCTTATCAATTTCCTCGCCAGTGCTCTTACGATTGTTTTAAACGTTCTCTTTATTGCAGTCTTTGGGTGGGGAGTTATCGGCATGCTCTCTGCAACGGTAATTGCTCAGGGAGGCATGTCATTACTCTTTGCTCTACGTTGTCGTGTGTGGCGATTTATCGACTTGAGTGGACTCAATCGCGACTACATGACGCGTCTTTTGAAGTATTCGATCCCGCTGATTCCAAATAAAGTGTCCTGGACGATTATGAACATGCTGGATCGTTTGGTCATTATGGCTTCACTTGGCCCAGCACCGGCAGGTCTTTATGCAGTTGCGTATAAATTCCCCAATGTCATGGATCAGGTATATGGCTTCTTTTATCAATCGTGGAAAGAAAGCTCAGCGCGAGCTCTTAATGACGAGGGCGATGAAGTTGCTTTCTATGATGCAATCTATCAGGCAATTCGCCGCTTTATGATGGGCGTTGTTATGGTCATGATTGCTCTCATGCCGTTTGTCTATGACTTGCTTATCGATTGGCAATACCATGAGGGCATTCTATATGTCCCCATCCTTTTGTTGGCTACCTACTTCAGCAATATTTCCGGCTTCTATGGCGGTATTTTTACTGCTCATAAAGATACGAAGGTTATGGGCACAACCACCATTGCCTCAGCTGCGCTCTGCTTAGTTCTTAACCTGGTTCTTATTCCTCACTTTGGGCTGTATGGTGCGAGTTTTGCAACAATTGCAGCAATGTTTGTAGTGAACGAATATCGCCGGATAAAGGTTCGAGCATATGCCGCCCTGAGCGAAAATCGTCGCGAACAGTTTGCAACACTTCTTTGCCTTGCAGCAACGCTGATTTGCTTTTATGTATATGCTTCTATGGGAGGAGCGCTGTTACTGCTTGCCGGGGTTGTAATTGCCGCTGGATTTTTCTTTATTGCCAACAGGGCCGTTATTATGCGTATGCTTGTGTTGGTACAACAAGTGATTCGCAATAAAAGGGCGGGATAAAGGCCATGGATACCCGTTTGTCTGAAGAAAACACTATGGCAGACACTTCTTACAACACTCACAAAGATCCATCTGTGCCGGTCTTATTTTCATCACCAGAACAATGCTGCGGCTGTGGAGCATGTGCAGCTGCCTGCCCGGTACAGGCAATCTCGCTCCATGAAGATGGCTGCGGGTACGTTTATCCTCAAATAGATGAGGCGCTTTGTATACGGTGTGGCCGATGCAAACAAGTGTGTGGGTATCAACATGTATTGGTGTCTGAAAGTGCAGGTAATGCATATGCTGCAGC
>URWR01000123.1 GCA_900551595.1 uncultured Coriobacteriaceae bacterium | reverse complement strand
TCTGGAAATACCGCTGCTATTGCTGCGCGTATCCAACAGGAAAACCCATATGTCATGACTATGGCGCATCTTACCTGTATGGGTTCAACGCGGTCTGAGGTGGACGCATATGTGAGCCGCTTGCAGGCCGATGGTGTAGAAAATGTCTTGGCGTTGCGTGGCGATCCAATTCCTGGCCGTGAACCGAAAGACTTCTCCTATGCATGTGACCTCATTTCCTATCTAAAGGAACGAGATCCAGAGCTCTGCATAGGCGCTGCATGCTATCCCGAGGGTCATGTTGCGTGTGAGGATTTCTCACGCTCCATGGAGCATCTCAAAGCCAAGCAAGATGCGGGTGCGGATTTTCTCGTTTCTCAGCTTTTCTTTGATAACGAACTGTTCTATCGCTTCCGTGATGCGTGCGATCGTGCGCGCATAAAAATTCCCGTTGTGGCTGGCATCATGCCGTTTACCAGCGAGAGCCAGGTTAAGCGTATGGCGTTTACCTGTGGAGCAACTATCCCAGCCAAACTTATAAAGCGCCTGCTTGCAACTGGAGAGGATCCTGCAAGTGTCCGGAGGGCAGGCATTGAGTTTGCCTGTGAGCAGCTTGTTGACCTTTCGCGCAATGGTGTAGATGGGCTGCATGTCTATACAATGAATCGACCTGAAGTGGGACGGGCGGCACATGACGCCCTGGTAGAAAGTGGCTATTTGGCATCCTAGCGCTTCAGATGTCAACAAGAAGGCATCTGTTGCTTCATCAGATAACAACCTCATAGCAGAAGATAGGAGCCTCCCTGCGGTTGCAGACTATCCTGTTGAGTCGGTGCCCTATGACGAGGTCTTTCGCTATCTTGGTATGAGCACGGGTACGCCCGACAATGCGCTGCAAGAAAAGGTTGAACAAGCAGCCGAGCGGGCATTGGCGCTTGCACGCCCGCGTGCTGCTCTGCGGGTGTTTCGTCTTCAAAATACGCAACCCATCTCACTTGAGGGTTCGCGCCTCAAACTTACAGGCAGCGATATCCAACAATTTTTGATGGGCGCACGCGAAGTTGCCGTGTTTGTCGTTACGCTGGGCATCGCAATCGATCGAGAACTGCAGCGACTGTCGGCAACGAGTGCCTTGGACGAGCTTGTCTTTGATGCCGTAGCAACAGCTCTTGTTGAACGAGCTGCCGACGCGGTGAGTGCGCGTGTGGTTGCATATGCGGCCTCGCAGGACATACATGCAACAGGGCGTTTTAGCCCGGGGTATGGCGATTTGCCGCTCGATTGCCAAGCGGATCTACTTGCCAGCGTGGATGCCATGCGTCTGCTTGGCGTTACGCTTACCGCATCAAACCTTATGGTGCCAACAAAGAGCGTTTCGGCTGTTATGGGCATTGGTCAAAACGTGTCTGCAGGCACAGACGATGGCGTGGCAAACCGTGAAGGCGCTTGTAGGATTTGTAAGCTTCGAGATTTTTGTGCGCTGCGAAAAACGGGGAGGACCTGCCGTGGCTAACAAGCTAAAAATTGCCGATAAACACCTAGCAGAGGTGCTCGCTGGGCGAGAATCTCTCCTCTTCGATGGGGCGATGGGTACACAGCTGCAGGCCGCAGGTCTTGCTGTGGGTGAACTTCCCGAACTGCTCTGTCTTGAGCAACCCGATTTGGTGCAAAAAATTCACCAGACGTATGTTGAAGCTGGAGCAGAGGTCGTAACGACAAATACGTTTGGGGCGAATGCTTATAAATTGGGCGATACAGCGCGTGTTCAAGACGTGTTTGATGCTGCGGTGGCGTGCGCTCGAAAAGCTGGCGCTCGTTATGTGGCAGCCGACATTGGTCCAACAGGTGCTTTGTTGCGTCCTTTGGGCACGCTGTCGTTTGACGAGGCATACAAGCTGTTTGCTGAAGAGGTATGCGCTGCACAGGCGGCGGGCGCCGATTTTTTCATCATAGAAACTATGGCGGATTTGCTCGAGGCAAAGGCGGCGGTTCTGGCATGCCGAGAAAACAGTAATCTGCCGGTATTTTGCACTATGACTTTCGGTGAAGATGGCCGCACATTTCTCGGAACGACACCTGAAGTAGCGGCGGTTACCCTTGCTTCGCTCGGTGTTGATGTGATGGGTATTAACTGTTCATTGGGCCCTGATGAGGTTGCGCCGCTCGTTATGCGCATGCTGCCCTGGGTTGAATGCCCCGTCATGGTGCAAGCAAATGCAGGTTTGCCCTGCGTGGTAGATGGGGTTACGACCTACCCTGTGGGGCCTGAGGAATATGTACAGTCTTTGCAACCGCTTGCCGAAGCTGGCGTTCGTATTATGGGCGGCTGCTGTGGTACAACTCCTGCGCATATTCAGGCAATGCGGGCTTTGCTTAACAGGTGTGCTTCCATTGAGGATGAAAAGAACGCAGATTCCTCAGCAGAACAAGCAACCCTCGATGCCCACAGGAATGATTTCCGTGTGACAAGTGCGCGCGAGCTGTTCTCCTTAGCACCTGGATCGGTGGGTGTTATCGGTGAGCGCATCAATCCAACGGGCAAACGCAAGCTCAAAGAGGCACTGCGTTCCGGCAATTATGATTACGTGCTTGGCGAGGCAGTAGCACAGGAGCAGGCAGGCGCGGAAGTGCTTGACGTAAATGCGGGCCTTCCTGAGATTAATGAGCCAGCAACTATGGTGCAGCTGGTGGAACGCCTCCAGAGCGTGACGTCGCTGCCCTTACAAATTGACTCAGCCGATCCGTCGGCCATCGAACAAGCGGTTCGAATTTATCCCGGAAAACCCATCGTAAACTCAGTTAATGGTAAGCAGGAATCACTCGAAGCAATACTGCCAATCGTGGCGCATTATGGCTGTGCGGTAGTGGGGCTCACGTTGGACGAAGCGGGAATTCCCAACACTGCCGAGGAAAGACTGGCCATTGCGCAAAAGATAGTCGATGCCTGTGATCGTGCAGGTATTCCGCGGCGCGATGTGCTTATCGACTGCCTTACGATGGCGGTATCCACCGATCAAAAAGCAGCCGGTGTAATTCTCGACGCTATTCGGCTCGTGAAGAAGAACATTCCTGGTGTGAGATGTGTGTTAGGTGTTTCAAATGTGAGCTTCGGCTTGCCTTTCCGCGAGCTTATCAACGCAACGTTTTTATCGGCGGCGTTTGCTGCCGGCCTCGATCTCGCCATTATGAATCCTTTGTCGCAGCGCTTTATGGATGCGGTGGCAGCATGGCGCGTGCTCAACGGGCAAGACGTTGCAGCGGCCGACTATATTGCCCACAATGCCGGGCGGTCTGATAAGAAGCCTGTGGCTGCAGGCGCCGCCAACCAACAGTCTGATAGCACAAAAAGTCCGGAAGCGGCGTCTGCTTCCGAGCGGGCGCACACAGCAGTAGTGGAAGGCCGCGGAGATCCGTGCGCCCAGGCAGTTGAGGAGCTTTTGGCTTCCCATGAGGCGCTTTGGGTCATCAATGAGGTTCTTATCCCCGCACTCGATGAGGTGGGAGATAAGTTTGAAAAAGGAACGCTGTTCTTACCGCAGCTTATGGCATCGGCTGAGGCAGCTAAAGCAGGGTTTGAAGTGGTGCGTTCCTCGGTGAGTGCTGCCGATGTGCCCGATAAGGGCGAAATTGCTCTCTGCACGGTGA
The DNA here is from genome assembly GCA_900551595.1 of uncultured Coriobacteriaceae bacterium. Lineage (GTDB taxonomy): Bacteria > Actinomycetota > Coriobacteriia > Coriobacteriales > Atopobiaceae > Coprovicinus > Coprovicinus avistercoris. The sequence goes on along the minus strand of URWR01000123.1, from coordinate 1,590 downwards.
AGGGCGATATTCACGACATTGGTAAGAATATTGTTCGAATGCTGTTAGAAAACTATGGCTACTACGTGCGCGATTTAGGGCGCGATGTCGATCCACAAGCGTTTGTGGATGAGGTGGTTGCGCATCATATTCAGCTTGCGGGATTATCAGCGCTTATGACGACGACGGTTCCGGCTATGGCTGAGACTATTGCTCTTTTGCGCGAACAGGCTCCTTGGTGCAAGGTCGTGGTTGGAGGAGCGGTGCTCAACCCAGAATATGCCCAGATGGTCGGCGCTGATTACTATGCGAAAGATGCTGCCGAAACAGCGCGTATCGCTGAGGAGGTTTTTGGCGAGCAGACGCATCATTAAGGGCGATAATAAAGATTGCCGGATGCCGATGGTGCGACTTCCCGTCAAGCCCGACTCCAGCGTTGGAGGAACGCGATAAGAGGAGAGCAAATGTCACAGATTCCTGCACCGATAGATGCCACAAAAACGCCTGAATGGGCTGCGCTCCAGGCGCATTACAACGAGCTTCAAGATAAAGGAATTAGCCTCAAAGAATGGTTTGCCTCTGATCCAGATCGTGTAAACAAGTTCTCTTTTGACATGTCCGATCTGCATTTTGATCTCTCAAAAAACCTTATTGACGATGAGACGGTAAGGCTGCTCTGCGCGCTTGGTCGTGCTGTTGGTTTGGAAGAGCGTCGCGACGCTATGTATGCCGGCGAGCACATCAACACCACCGAGGATCGTGCTGTTCTGCACACGGCTCTGCGTCGTCCTGTTGTCGACAAGGGCAAGGTTATCGTTGATGGCCAGGATTGCGTTGCCGACGTTCACGAGGTTCTCGATCGCATGTATGCCTTTGCTGAGCGCGTGCGTTCCGGCGAATGGAAGGGCGTGTCGGGCAAGCGCATTGAGCATGTTATGAGCATTGGCATTGGCGGTTCCGATCTTGGTCCTGTCATGATCTACGAGGCGCTCAAGCCCTATGCCGATGCTGGTATAGATTGCCGCTATGTCTCCAATATCGACCCGAATGATATGGCCGAGAAGATCAAGGGTCTGGATCCCGAGACCACGCTCGTGATCATCGTCTCCAAGACCTTCACCACGCTCGAGACCCTCACCAACGCCCGCGAGGTCAAGACCTGGATGCTCGAGCAGCTCAAGGCTCAGGGCGCCATCGATGGCTCCGATGAGCAGAACGCCGAGGCCGTGGCAAAGCACTTCGTCGCCGTTTCCACCGCACTCGAGAAGGTCGAGGCCTTCGGCATCGACCCCGCTAACGCCTTTGGTTTCTGGAATTGGGTCGGCGGCCGCTACTCCGTCGACTCCGCCGTGGGCCTGTCGCTGATCGTCGTGCTCGGCCCCGAGCGTTTCCAGCAGTTCCTCGAGGGCTTCCACGCCATCGACGAGTACTTCTGCAATACGCCGCTCGAGAACAATGCCGTCGCGCTGATGGGCCTGTTCAATGTCTGGTACGTCAACTTCTTCGGCTCCAAGAGCCACGCCGTGCTTCCGTACTGCCAGTATCTGCACCGCTTCCCGGCTTACCTGCAGCAGCTCACCATGGAGTCTAACGGGCACGCCCCGTCTTACC
>URWR01000122.1 GCA_900551595.1 uncultured Coriobacteriaceae bacterium | reverse complement strand
GCCTCAAGCTGGCTTGCATCGAGTGAATTCAGACTGCCACGCACTATCTCGGCAATGTATGCCCCCGAGAATATGGAGAGGATAATAATGCCTGCAACCACGCGATTCTCTACACCCCAAGCCGTGCCCACGATATAGAAAAAGAGATATATCTGCGCCAGGAGTGGTGTGCCGCGCATCAGCTTTACGTACACATCGCATAGATAACGCACCGGAAGTATCCTGCTCCCCTGACCCGCCGCAACAGGCAAACCAATGGCAAGACTTATCACCAGACTCCACAGCGATATCTGTATGGTGAGCAAAAGACCGTCAACAATACGAACTTGGTACTGACTAACAAAACTAAAGTCGAGTACCACGCCCACCTGAGCAAGTGAAATCCAGAAGAAGCCGATGATAAGAACGCACACAACGAAATAGCTCACTATTGTCTGTACGGGACAAGGTCGTTCACCTGGACGCACTATAAAGGGATTACGCATTACGCCTCATCCTCAGTGTCTTTCCCATTGTTGTCATCGAAATCAAAGAACCAACGGAAACCAAGCTCATCAAAAGCAGCTTTCTCATCTGCAAGATAGGTATCTGTCAGACGATCGAACTCGCCATTTTCTTTACTCTCGGCAATAAAGGAATTGAGCTCTTCTCGCAGCTCATCATTACCGGATGCCACTGCAATGCCCCAATACTCAGGATCTTGGAAGGGAATAAATACCGCCTTGGTCGTATCGGGATTCGCCTGATTATTTCGATAAATCGTGAGCTGATCATAAAGAAAACCGTCGGCGCGACCTTGAACGATCTCAGTCACACAGGCACTCTCGTCGGCCAAACGTAAAATCTCTGCATTTGTGAGGTGTTTTGTGGCATACACATCACCCGTAGAGCCCGTTTTTACCGCCACCGTTTTATCCGACTGATTGAGATCTTCAGCGCTTTCCACACCAGAATTTGCACCAGCAAGGATGGCGAGCTGAGCTACCGCATAGGGGTCGGTAAAATCAACTTCCTCCTCGCGTTCATCGGTGATGGTAATAGAGCTCATTACGGCGTCTGCTTGGCCCGTTTGAAGCGATGGAATAAGCCCGTCGAAACTCACGTTCTCAATAGAAAGGTCGTAGCCATATGCATCGGCAAAGTCCTGCATAAACGTGACGGAGACACCCGATGGATTGCCTGCATCATCCTTGCCCTCAAACGGCGGGTAGGCGAGCTCCATTGCCACACGAAGCGGTCGAGAGCCATCTCCAGACCCAGATTGTCCCGAGCAGCCAGCAAGCATGCCTGCAGCAACACTTGCCAGAGCCAACGTGCCTGCAAGTACCCCACGACGAGTAACAGAAATAGTTGATATAGTTCTCATAAGGTAGTCCTTTTGATACGTTCGTTGCCTTATTGCTCTTTATTTTGATATCAAACACTGCCTGGAAGATTTAAGAAATCCCAAACCATTCATACCCAAAATAGACTCTTGGAAAAGTAATGGAGCTGCTCTCAAGTCATTTACCGACAAATAGTTAGCTGGGTATAACGAATTCGCACCTGGACATACTAATGCCTCCGCGCTCAAAATCCGCAGCGCGGCTACGCCTTTACTCAGTACAGGCGAGATGCGAAAGGAACATAATGCCCTCCAGCAAAATTACCTCCGTACTTCTCGGAGCGTTTCTTGCCGTGAGCCTCACTCCCACTGACGCGGGAGCCACCGGAGAACACGCCACAAACACCGTAGATTCCGAAGCAACCCAGAACGCACATAATGAAGCTAATGGAGCAGAAATAACTGAAGAAGCTGAAGCGCCTCAAAACTCCAATGAGCGTACCGACGCAGCAGAGTCTGCCGAAAACACCGCTTCACCCGATGCTGCTGATACCAGCACTGATACTACAGAAGCTGTCGACAACGCCGCCATTGTCCTTATTCACAACAACACACGCACGTCTTATGACACCCTCTCAGCTGCCATTTCCAACGCTCAGAGCGGAGATGTTATCGAGATTTCCAGCGACCAGGCGCTCGACTCACAGCTCGTCATTACAAACGGTGTCAACATTACTTTGCGTGCCACAGCAAAGGTAACCATAACCCGCAGCTCATCCTTCACCACGGCAAACGACAAGCCTGCCGGCATGATTCTTCTTGAAGATGGTGCTTCTCTCACGCTTGAGCGTGCAAACGAAGCAAGTTCACTCACCTTGCATGGTGAAGATAAAGATTCTACCCAGGCTCTTGTCACCCTGTATGGATCGTCGACATTTACCATGGGCAAGGGCGTTTCAATTGTGCACGCCCGCTGCTCCTGGAGCCCCTGGGGAGCCGTATACGTAAACTCCGGCAAGTTTGTGCTCGATGGCGGTGAGATCCGCGATAACTTCGCCATGCGCAACGCTGCGGTCGCAGTTGAAGCCAACAGTTCATTCGAGATGAACAGTGGCGTTATCTCCCAGAACCGTGCAAGTTATTCCCAGACCATGGTGTGGACCAAGGGCAACATACACCTGAAAGACGGCACCATCGAAAACAACCTTTCGAACGTGTCGAACGACGGCGTGGTACAGGTCCTCTCGGGTGGTTCCCTCATTTTCGATGGGGGCACCATCGGCGATAACAATCCTAATAACACGTTCGGTGTGCGCGTAGACACAAACGGCTCACTCACACTGGGCGAAAATGCTCACTTTGAAGGCGTAGACCGTATCGACCTTAACCAAGGATCGCGTCTGAGTTTTTCAGGCGTTCCCGCCTCTCATAACACTGACAATCCCATCGACATTGTGCTTTCGGGTACATGGGCAGACGGAACGTTACTTGCCACAACCAACTCTTCTCAGGATGCACGTAACATTCTTACCCATCTCTCCGTAAAGTACGGTGGCACTCAAGAGAAGATTGCATCTGTAGGAATTGATTCTGAAAATGAAAGCCATCTCGCGCTTGCCTCATCCGAAGTGAAGACGGCTTTCGAAATATTGGATAATCCTTTTAATGATTATCTCGCCCTTGATCTACGGGACGAGCTTAACGCTCCCGACGCTCTTGATCAGCTGCGCAACACCGTTGAAGGTCATTTCGCTGGTATCGACACGCCTGAGCGCCGCGTGCGCCTACAGCAAATCGATCACCTCGAACACTATGTCCCCTACTTCAATACAAACTATGATGCCATTGCATCTTCAGTAATCGAGCTCTCTGAACTGGGAGATCCTGGTGTCGAAGCCCAGCGCACACAGCAGGGATACCAATTCGATAATCTCGATGCCACAGGCCTCTACCTCAAGCCAGGACGTAAGAACGAAATTGTCATCTATGTTGAGGCTCAGGATCCTTCCAAGCTCTCTGTAGCCTGGCGACAGGTAGGCGTTACCGACAATAATAACTTTCTTTCACTTAGCCTACAGCAGAAGCATAAGCTCGCACATGGCGAAAACCGCATCACTATCGACCTCAGCGACAAGCAGTATGGCTATATGCTTTACCTGCGTAACGACTCAACCTCTAACTCAGCACGCGTGCGCATCGAAGCTGAGAACGCTCCATATATGGCTAATGGAGCTGGAGCTCTCAATGACTCATCTACAAGCACGAGCCCCATGTTAGGTTCGAGTCTGGAAGAGCACCCTCTCTATGAGCATGACCCTGACAATCCAGAACTCTTCTGGAACTTTGTTCAGGATGTAAAGGAACATGCAGCGAATGTCCAAGCCGGCAAGGTTGACGACATGGCTCTTCTCCAAATGGGCGATAACGGACACGCCCAATTCGCTCTGAGAGCAACGGTGCTTGCAAAGGCATACGCCAACATCAACAGCCAAGAAGAAGCCACAGCCTACATCACACGATCGAATAAGGCCATTCAAGATCGTTTTGAGTTCTTCTGGGCATTTGATGGCTACAGTTCAGACGATGAGAATGGATCGAATGCCATTAGCCCAGCACGCGTACACACCGCATTTACGAGCACTGTTACAGATCCTTCGACGCTCTATGCCTACATGCGCTACTTCCACATGCCGGAGGATTACGTCGCACCGTTCTTGTCGGGTGATGAAATGTACAGCTGGGGCATGTCGCACGAATACGGCCATATGCTTGACAACAGCATCATCGCCGTCGGCGAAGAAACGAACAATCTATATTCCATAGCTGGATCACGCCAAGGTGGTATCGAAGCGCTGCTTGCGACAAACACTCCGTTTGATCCTCAGAAGCATTATCACGAGAACGTAATACGGGCAACAGAGCGCCGCGACGAGGAGCTCACACGTATGGCAGCAGATCCCACCTATGTACCCGACTGGATGAACGGCGACAATTGGGGCACCTATATCTGGACCCATGTGACTACCTGGTGGAATGCTTTGCACTTTTTTGATGACTGGGACTATGACAGCTATGACTTCGATGCAAGCCCCTATACGCAAGAGATTGCATCTGACGTCGAGCGCTACGGTGCATACGGCGCAACGGTACGCATTCTGCGCAGTGACGCCAATGCTGTAAAAACTATTCAAGAGCTAGCGGCACATGCCACATCAGGCGGAAAGTTCGAGAAGTACAACCGCATGGCCGTGGCCTTCACCATGAGTACCGGCTATAACTTTGCTGAATATCTCTACAACCTGGGTGAGCACGACCTTGCGCCCGAAGTGTTGGAGTGGTGTTCGAAATATCCCTCAATGCCTCGCAAGGTTCAGTACTTCTCAATCAATACAGACGCTGCAATTATCAATGGTGCAAAGACATACGCAGAGCTAGAGGACAGTGTTGATGCGGTAGCACCGCATGTAGACGTACAAACAACCGAGGATGGGCACGTGCAGGTTGAGGCTACCATGGCGACGGATAACCTCGAACATGCCACAACCGCCTATGAGCTGTATCGCAATGACACCCTTATTGGCTTCTCACGAGATGGTTCGTTCAAAGTTCCTATCTTTTCATTGTTATTATAATCTTTTTTCAAAGTTGCCGCTGATGCTGGAGCAAGCAACGCCGACGCAGCCTCAGCTGATGGGGAAAGCACGGATAACACAGGCGGCGATACCTTCGATCCTGCTGCTTACTCTGTAGTTGCCTATGATGTGCGCTTGAATCCCAGCCGTGCCGCTAACGTGCATGGCCCTATCTTCGACAACGAGTTACCCGATGAGAATGAACCTGAATCTGACGGTGAGTTCCCCGGTGGAAACGACAACGTTGATGGCGATACCGG
>URWR01000121.1 GCA_900551595.1 uncultured Coriobacteriaceae bacterium | reverse complement strand
AGGAACATCTTCTGTATTCTTTGCTTACAATAGATGACAGCCTGATTCTCAAGCTGATTGAGAAGATGGGCATTACAAAAGAGACGATGATGAACCGTGTGGAAGAGCTTTTACGGAAGCGTCCGAAGGTACAGGGCGGTCAGATGTATATTGGTCAGAATCTGAATAATGTGCTGATCCATGGCGAGGATGAGGCAAAGCAGATGGGTGATGAATATGTATCGGTTGAGCATCTGTTCCTCGCACTTCTGAAATATGCGAACCGTGAGATCAAAGGTATGATGAAGGAACTTGGAATCACAAGGGAAAGTTTCCTTCAGGTACTTTCTTCGGTAAGAGGTAATCAGCGAGTAACCAGTGATAATCCGGAAGCTACTTATGATACCTTGAACAAATACGGGGAAGATCTGGTAGAAAAAGCCAGGGAGCAGAAGCTGGATCCGGTCATCGGACGAGATGCTGAGATACGAAACGTGATCCGGATCCTTTCCCGTAAGACCAAGAATAACCCGGTTCTGATCGGTGAACCTGGTGTAGGTAAGACAGCAGCAGTAGAAGGTCTGGCACAGCGTATTGTGCGTGGTGATGTACCGGAAGCTTTGAAAGATAAAAAAGTATTTGCACTGGATATGGGAGCACTGGTTGCAGGTGCCAAGTATCGTGGTGAATTTGAGGATCGACTGAAGTCGGTGCTCAAAGAGGTGGCAAACTCCAATGGCAGGATCGTGCTCTTCATTGATGAGCTGCATACTATCGTGGGAGCGGGTGCCACTGAGGGCTCTATGGACGCTGGCAATATTCTCAAACCAGCACTTGCCCGTGGAGAACTGCATGCAATAGGCGCAACAACGCTTGAAGAGTATCGTAAATACATCGAGAAGGACGCGGCGCTTGCACGTAGATTCCAGCCAGTCATGGTGGGTGAACCTACTGTCGAAGACACCATCTCTATTCTTCGTGGCATTAAAGAGAAGTATGAGATCCATCATGGTGTCCGCATTACCGATGCGGCGCTGGTTGCTGCAGCAGATCTTTCCAACCGTTACATCTCTGACAGGTTCTTGCCAGACAAGGCTATCGACCTTGTAGATGAAGCTGCAAGTCGTCTGCGTATGGAACTCGATTCCATGCCGGCTGAGATTGATGCTCAAGATCGTCAATTAACACAAATGCAGATCGAAGAGCAGGCCCTCATGAAAGAGGACGACGATGCTTCTCGTGAGCGTTTGGAAGCCCTGCGGAAAGAAATAGCGACTGCTCGAGAAAAGCTTGATGGCATGAAGGCAAGCTGGCAAAACGAGCGTGGCGTTATTGATCATGTCCAGGATCTAAAGCAGCGCATTGACGATGCTCGCAGTGAGGAAGAGCGTGCTACGCGTTCAGGTGATCTTGCTCGTGCATCTGAGCTACGTTATTCAATCATTCCTTCTCTACAGAACGAATATAAGCAGGCAGAGCAGGATCTCGCAGAGCGTCAGGCTCGAGGAGAAGGTCTGCTCAAAGAGGAAGTAACAACTGAAGAAATTGCCGAAGTTGTGTCGTCTTGGACTGGCGTGCCTGTTGCAAAGATGATGCAAGGCGAGATGGATAAGCTCCGCAATCTCGAAGAGCAGCTGCATCTTCGTGTTGTGGGTCAGAACGAAGCAGTATCGGCAGTAGCAGCTGCTGTACGTCGTAGCCGTGCTGGTCTTTCCGATCCCGAGCGTCCAATCGGAAGCTTCTTCTTCCTTGGTCCTACTGGCGTGGGCAAGACAGAGCTTGCAAAAGCTTTGGCCGAATGTCTGTTTGACGATGAGCGCGCACTTGTTCGTATCGACATGTCTGAATACATGGAGAAGTTCAGTGTCCAGCGTCTTATCGGCGCACCTCCAGGATATGTGGGATATGACGAGGGAGGCCAGCTTACCGAAGCTGTGCGTCGCCGTCCCTACAGCGTGATCCTGTTGGATGAGATGGAAAAAGCGCATCCAGATGTCTTTAACATCTTGCTGCAGGTGCTCGATGATGGACGTCTTACCGATGGTCAGGGCCGTGTTGTGAGCTTCAAGAACACGATCATCATAATGACCAGCAATGTTGGTAGTCAGTTCATTGCAGGTGCAAACGCCTCCAGCGATCCTGAAGAAGTGCAGAGGCAGGTTAACGACGCTTTGCGTCAGACCTTCAAGCCTGAATTCCTCAACCGTATAGATGATGTCGTGGTATTCCACGCACTTGGGTTCGAAGATATCGAGAAGATCGTTGATATCCAGCTTGCTGATGTGCGTGAGCGTCTTGCCCGCGAGCGTATTGTTCTTGAGATGACACCATCCGCCATCCAAACGCTCTCGCTCGATGGCCTTGACCCAGTGTTCGGAGCACGTCCTCTGAAGCGTCTTATTCAGCGCCAGGTGGTTGACAATGTTGCTAACCTCATCATTGAGGGCAAGGTCAGCGAAGGCGATGTTGTCCGAGTAGATGTTAACGACCAGGGTAACTTCTTTGCTGAACGTGACGATTCTGCTACTGCAGAACGTGCAGCAGCTGCGGCGCACACTCCGTCGGACGACCCGATTGAGCCGGATGTGCTCGAATAGTAATCTAGCGACATATAACGTATCTTATTTACGCGGTACGGAGCGCCTTTTGCTTCGTGCCGCGTATCTGTTTATTTTACGCTCGTCGTTTTTATGAGTAATAATAACGAGGTCCGTTAGCCTGGACGCACGTGTATCAACTGCTTCACATAGACAAGCGTCTATGTATCACGAGCTCTTCTCGTGCAGGGAGGCCATTAGATGATTTGTCGCCAATGTGGCGCAGAAGTACCGGAGGGACAGCCAATTTGTCCGTATTGCGGGACAAAAATGATGCGGCACCTCTCCGACAACGATATAGAGAAACTTGCCAATACGCCCAGTATTCCAGAAGAAATATCTGGAGCGCATTTTGCAGCACCACCTACGAATGATCCAGTTCATCCTGATGATGCAGGTGTGGCTGCTCATGATGTCGATCAGGGCAGTGCGCATGAAGTGCTTGATGTCGTCGAGATTGATGTTCATGAGCAGGCTTATGACATCACGCCTGCCGTTGAACCGGCTGAGAAGATACCGACGGTGGAGGATATGCCACAAGTGGCAGAACAGCCGGCTTCTCCTGAGGTAAAGCAGGAGGCGCAGGAACCCACATCAACCGTTATTTATGGTTCAGAAAATACTCTCGCTGAAAGCCAACCGTCCGTAACTGCTCCTATAGAAGCTTCACCCGAGCGTCGAAGGCTGGAACGTATGGTGCGGCGGGCAAAACGTCGCAGTTTGGTACAGGCAGCTCGTCGTGGTATTGAACAGCAAGATCATCCGCACATCCATGTGCACGACAACAATCAGTCTCTTTCAGCTTTCCGTCTTTCTGCTCCTGAGGAACACCGAGATTGGCTCCGTAGAAACCGTCTTATTGCTGGCATTGTGTCCTGTGCATGCGTAATACTTCTTGGAATCGCTATAGCATTTGGCACGTGGCAAGCAGAACTTTGGGGGGGCCATACGATCGACGATGTGCGTGGAATGACCTCAACCGATGCAACTGCACGTCTTGTTGCCGATGGATTCCAGGTAGTTTTGGCAGAAGAACCCTCAGAAAACTCCGTTGGGTTTGTTGTGGCAATGTCGCCAGAGCCGGGCGTGCGTGCCGATAAAGGTACTACGGTCACGATTTATGTGGGAGTAAACCCAGATAACGCAAATGTGAATACAACCGAAGGTGCTGAAGGATAACTATGAAAGCATCTCGTTCATCGGATACGCCTCAGCCATTTGACGATTCAGATGTGCGCATTGATGCTACAAACAGTGAGTTTGTGCGTGCGGAAAATGAAGATGATGATGGTTACGACCCGTGGTCAGATCGTAGACCTGAACCTGAGCCGCTCTTTGAGCGCGATCCTTGGGATTAAAAACTGCTAGAAATTGTGCTTTAGACATTCGAAATGAGCTGCCATACAATAACCGCCACAATGGCAAGCATTACAACGAGGACGACAAGCGAAACAATCGATTTGACTTTGCGCTTGTGCTCGCGAGAGGCAAAAATCGCACGCCTTCCCTTAGGAATGGAAAGATACTGACCATAATGTAAATCGCGACTAATGCGGTTCATATCATTGCGTGAGCGACGGTATCCTCTACCTGCAAGTGGATTAAGGGTGCCGACCGTATAGTCGGATTCATGAGTAATTTCTGCAAGTGCGTCATCTTGTTCGAGATCATTGACTGGCTCAACGGTGCGATGAGGAGTACGTGGACGAACATATCGAGTGTGTGAAGGCGTGGAATGCTGCTCTTCTTCAGGAGCTGTAGAGTGCTGTGTTTGATTGTCGTGCTTTGGGCCTTCTGCCATGTCTCCTCCGGCGCGAGCATAGAGAGGATTTAGAATCCTTCGTTTATCAGTGCCACTCATAATATCCCAATAACCTAAGCAAGGCGTTCCTTGTCTAAGTTTTCATAAATCAAAATATATGTGAGTCAGACTTAGATTTAATTAGTCAAAATAACTAAGAAAATTTTTGTATTTCTGTATAACTTTACTCAGTGCGGGAATAGTAAGAAGTGAAAAACGACAACCGGAACACGGCGGAAGTGCCGTCGGTTACCGGTAAGCAAAAGGAGTGATCAGATATGGCTAGCATGATTCCGTACGATCGTTACAACAGAGCGCTTCATTCAATCTTTCCGTTTGACATGCTGGATGATTTCCTGGCAGCCCCTTCCGAGGTAACTCCAGGTTTCACAATGGATGTTGAGGACGCTGGGGATAACTACGTAATCTCCGCTCATCTTCCTGGCGTAACGAAGGATGAGATTGACGTTGAGCTCAACGAAGGTCGTCTTTCCATCTCAGTTGATAAGAAGGAGACTGAGGAAGAGAAAAACAAGAACTACCTGCATAAGGAGAGCCACGAGTGGAAGGCTTCGCGCGGCATTTATCTGAAGGATGCTGCTACAGCGGGTCTGACTGCAAAGCTGAACGACGGTATTCTCACCATCAATGTTCCTAAGCAGCAGGAAAAGCAAAACGTTACGAAGATTTCTATCGACTAGTACAACGAGTTGTAAACAATTACAAGACTCAGCGGCCGAGTTGCTTTTGCAGCTCGGCCGTTATTTTCGTTGAGCCAACTGCTCTTTCTTCAAGTTGGACTACCAAATAGATAGAGGACGATCTTGTCCTGCGGCCAGAATCGACA
>URWR01000120.1 GCA_900551595.1 uncultured Coriobacteriaceae bacterium | reverse complement strand
ACGCTTGGAACACCTGCCATTGTGTGTCGCTGGCGTCTTGCTGGATCAGAGCTGCCGCTGGCAAAACGACATCTTCGTGCGCTTGCTGCTCGTATGGTGCAGGGCAAAAAGATTCCACATGCTCTTGTGGCCTGGGCACACCAGCATATTGAATGGACCTTGTCTGCTGGCTCGGCAGAACAGCCCGACGGAGTTCTTATGCTTGTGGTTGATGATGAGGGACGCGCGGCAATGAGCTGTGGCCCTTATGTGCCGCTTCGCATGCAAACGACAAGATCGCTTGCCCAACGAGCTGTAACGGCGCGGAAAGAAGCAGAAGAGCTTGGTGTTGCGCCAGAAACGCTCTGGATTCGCCGGGGAGAAGGCCTTGTCGCCGGAATTGGAACAGGGGAACAGCCATCCGCTTCGTGCGGGCTTGTGCTGGATCTTGCTTCAACGTTGGGTATTCCAGTGAGTCGATCGGCCAACATGGCAGAGCCAATTGCTCAGGGCGTTGGTGAATACGACGAGGTGTTTTTAGTTTCAGACGAACATGGCATTGTGCCGGCTCGGGATGCAGCAGGCGACATGGCAACGCGCTTACAAGGCTCATACAACCGTTTGCTCGAACGCACGCGTGAACAATCTTCTCGTCATCGCGTGCAGCATTGAGAAGCGTATAAGATAGAATGAACACAGAGAGTCAAGACATGTCCGATGGACGGACTAAGAAAAGGCTTTTATCGGCCAGAAAGTTGGTGTAAACGTGGAGAAGCGCATGACAGACAGCGTAGTTGAAAATAACCTCCGTGCGCGTCGTATTGCACGTGTAGGCATGATAGCTGCTGCTTATGCCGCTGCTTCATTGGTTGCGCTGATGTTTTTAGGCGGTCTGGCATGGGGACCGGTACAGTTCCGTATTTCTGAAGCCCTTTGCGTGTTAGCGCTCTTTTCAGCAGATGCTGTTCCTGGTCTTGCCATAGGTTGTGCCCTTGCAAATGCTGCCAATATCGTTTTGGGTGGCACTGGCACGCTTGGCCTGCTTGATGTTGTCTTTGGCACGCTGGCAACTGCTATTGGAGCAGCTTTTACTTGGCGTATGCGTCGTCGTCCGGCGCTTGCCCTTCTTGGGCCAGTTATTGCTAACGCTCTTATCGTCCCTGCTTATTTACCGCTTATGCTGCAGGGAATGGGCTTTTACACCATTCCGTTTACGACAATTGCTTTGGACGGACAGTATTTGCCCATGTATCTGTTTGGACTGATTTCTACTGGTATAGGTGAAGCTGTTGTTATGTATGTGTTAGGGCTTCCGCTTGCTCGCGCACTGAAACGTTCTCCTCTTGTCGAGCAGCTCGAAGAGCCTGGGCATAACGATGCTCCCACGACTTCTCAGGGTGGCGCAGAAAAATGAACCCAGCCATCGTCATCCCTACATATTGGGAATCCGACGATGTCCCTTGCGACCTGCACGAGCGTGGGTCATATGACCATGCAACATCGGTAGGTCGTCCCGTTCCTGAGCTTGAAAAATGCCTTGCATCACTTGAGCAGGTTCGTGGTGTGATGCGCGTTATTGTGCTTGTGGTGGCACAGCCTGAAGTGCGTAAATCGGCGCGCGCCCGTGTTGATGGTATTTGTCGTTCGCATCCACAGCTTAACCTGCTTGTAATTGGTGCTGCGGAGGCACAGCTTGTCTCATCGGCTGTAAATCGTATAGCGCCCAATATGGATGGTGAGACCATCTCACTGCGAGGGTATGGCGCTATTCGCAATATGGGCCTGTTGGTTGCAGGTATTTTGGGTTACGACATCGTTGTGTTTATGGACGATGATGAGGTGGCTCAAGATCCCAATTTTCTTATAGATGCTGTATATGGACTGGGTATGAAAAGCTCAGACAATACGCCCATTCAGGCTAAGTCGGGATACTTCTTAAACCGCGATTCCAGCCCCTTTGCTTCAGATCATGTGGCCTGGTATAACCGCCAATGGAGCAAGCATGAGGGCTTTAATGCGTGGATGAAGCGAGCGCTTGATGAAAATACACCGCGCGTCATACGCTCAAATGTATGTTGCGGCGGCTGCATGGCGCTGCATGCAAGCGCATTTACTGAGGTGCCCTTTGATCCGTGGATTACGCGCGGAGAAGATTTAGATTACCTGCTTAACCTGCGTCTTGCCGGCAAAGACCTATGGTTCGATTCGGCTTGGCATGTGCGGCATTTGCCGCCTCCTACCCGGCATATGCCTGCGCGATTTTTGCAGGATGTCTACAGGTGGATGTATGAGGCCGCAAAACTCGAGCGAGCTAATAAGCGTATTGATGTTCAGCGTACGTCGCCGTCGTCTCTGGATCCATATCCAGGGCCATGGCTTATGCCAAATGTGACGTCACGCATTGCGTGGACATCACTTCTTCGTGCCATTGGTTGTCCGGAAAGAAAAGAATATTTTTGGATATTCCAGCATGGGCGTAAAGAAGCGGCGGCCTATGCAACTGCGAATGCCGAGCGTTATTGGCCGTTTGTGGCCTGTTGGCAGCAGGTTGCTGCCGAATTGTGGGACGATTCATTCCTTGCGCGTCGAATCATTGCGCGCGGTACTCCGAAGGCTCCCACACCTTCGCATACTACGAGCTGGATGGAATTGACAAATAATATCGGAGGAACCTTGTGATGGGTTGGCTTGAGCGGCATTTTGTTGCCGTAATGGGTGCTTCACTCGTTGCTGCAACGCTGCTTTGTGCACTCGCAGTTCCCAGTATGCTTCAGAGTGGCTTAACGCCTTTGTTGGCGCTGGGTTTGATTTTGCTGCTGGCAGTATGTTTGGGCGATGTTGCGTTGTTGGTAGTTCCAGATGAGCTGCGCGTAAGTGCTACCCAGCGAACTCTTCGCCTTACCTCCAATGTTCTCGCGCACACCTCAGGCGGTCTTACCAAAGAGAATTGCCAGGCGATATGCCAACTGCTTCTCCCAGAAACAAAAGCTATGGCAGTGGCAATGACTGATACCGAGGTGGTATTGGCGTATGTTGGCGAGTCGTCGAGCAACTATCCTCCGGGAAGCCCAATTAGCACACCTGCTACCTACAAAGTGCTTGAGAGTGGAAAGCTTGAAACCTTTACGTCGCTCGTTCCCGAGACGAGTGGAGATCCGCAGGACTTAGGAGGGGTTGTGCCTGCTGGCATTGTCGTGCCGCTTATCGTGGGCGAGACGACTATCGGCACGATTAAGTTTTACTATCGTCACCGCCGCGATATGGATCGTGCTCAGCTTGCAATTGCACATGGTTTTGGTGAGGTACTCTCCACGCAGTTCTCGGCAGCAGAGCTCGATAGGCAGGTAGAGCTTACGGCAAAGGCCGAAGTGAAGGCTTTGCAGGCGCAGATAAACCCTCACTTTTTGTTCAATACCCTCAATACCATTGCTGCACTCACGCGCACCGATCCTACGCAGGCGCGCGATCTGCTCCGAGAGTTTGCAGCTTTCTATCGTCAAACACTTGAGAACTCCGAATCGCGTATTTCTCTTGCGAGCGAGCTTGAGCAAACAAGACGTTATCTCAAATTTGAGCATGCTCGTTTTGGTGAGGATCGTATTATTGAACGGGAGCACATTGCACCCGGATGCGAAGATCTCCCCGTCCCCGCATTTATGGTTCAGCCTCTGGTCGAGAATGCGGTACGACACGCAATGCGAGATGAAGGACCGCTTCATATTGATATTCATGTTGCACGAGATGAGGCTGACGTGCTCATTTCGGTAACTGATGATGGTTTGGGTATGGATGAGGCAACTGCCGAGCGCTTGCGATCGCGCGCGGCAGGGCCCGACCGTAACAATCCACGCGGTACCGGCATGGCATTGCGAAACGTTGCGGAACGCGTGAAGAGATTCTATGGTAGTGGTTCGGGACTTGAGATTATGTCAAGGCCAGGCGAGGGCACAAGCGTGACCGTACGTCTTGCTGGTGTTGCCTCGGAATTGGAGTAGCTGAGTCGTCCGCTGTGCGGGCGCGCCCTGTGGAGTCGCCGTTTTTTGGACGGTTGATAGGAGGATGTTAGATGTTGCATGCCATGATCGTTGACGATGAAGCCCCAGCCCGTTCTGAGCTCCGTTTTCTCTTGGAAGAAACGGGCCGGGTTGACTCAATCGTAGAGGCTTCAAGCGCTCGCGAGGCTGTAGAGAAGCTTATGGAAGGCCGTCCTGACGTGCTCTTTATGGACATCTCTATGCCAAAGACAAGCGGTATGCAATTGGCTGAAGCTCTGCACAAGCTCAAGAATCCGCCTGCAGTTGTATTTGTAACCGCCTATAGCGAGTACGCTCTTGAGGCTTTTGATGTCAATGCGGTTGACTACCTGATGAAGCCCGTTGAGACTGAGCGTTTGGTACAGGCACTCGATAAGGTGCAGGAGCGTATTCGCCCACAGCAGGCAACCCGTACTTCAGTAGAGCGTATTCCTGTTGAGAAGGGCGGCCGCAAGGTACTGGTTCCTATCGACCAAATTCGCTACATCGAAGCCAAGGATGACTATTCCTGCATTTATACAGATACCGACCGCTATCTCTCCACTACATCTCTGGCCCAACTTGAGAATAAGCTGGCACCTCACAATTTCTTCCGCGTCCACCGTGGCTACATTGTGAATCTCGACTATGTTGAGGATGTCGAAGTGGTCTCGAGCGGCATTCTGCAGCTCGGTATTAACGGTGTTGAAGGCAAGAAAATCTCTGTCTCGAGGCGTCGTGTTGTGCAGCTTAAACGAGCATTAGGGCTTTAGAGAGGCATCACAAAGTGGACGACCACGAGAACAAGATAGTAGTAGGTGTTGTAAGCGATACCCACGGCTATCTCGATGATAAATTGCTCGAAGCACTCGAAGGCTCCGACATCATTGTGCATGCGGGTGATATTTGTTCGCGAACAGACTATGAGCGGCTCTGCAAGTTAGCTCCTGTGTATGCCTGTCTTGGCAACAACGATTATAGCTATGCCTATGGTCCAGAGGTTCGTGCTTTCACAACTGCCCATATTGGTGGTTTGCGCTGGATGATTTGCCACTATCGCGAGCGTATTGATCCGCGTGTCTGTGATGTTGCCATTTGCGGACACACGCACCGCCCCTTTATTAAAGAGGAAAAACGCTGCCTGATTATGAATCCTGGCAGCCCCACGTTTCCGCGTACCATACTAGGTCCCACCTGCGGAAGAATTGTTGTTTCTGATGGCAGCGTAGTCGACGCAGAGATTATTCAGCTCGACCCTCCTGGAGCAGATAAATAACGTATAGCGTGAGAAA
>URWR01000119.1 GCA_900551595.1 uncultured Coriobacteriaceae bacterium | reverse complement strand
CCGCAATCATCGACTGCATCGTGTTTGAAACATTCGCGAGCTGCTGAACGGGTTGTGTGAAGTTGCGAACATATTGGATAAAGCTCTGAATATCACCAGGGCCAGCTGCACCGGTGAGGCAGAGCTGTGCGCCAACGACAACAACGCCCACGTATCCCATGTTGCCGACAAGGCTCATGAGCGGCATCATCAAGCCAGAGAGGAACTGGCTGCGCCAGGCACTGGTGAAGAGACGGTCGTTCTCACGTTCAAACTCTTCAACGGATTGATCTGAACGGTCAAAAACTTGAATGACACTTTGCCCCGCAAAATCTTCTTCAACGATGCCATTTACCGTGCCGAGGACGCGCTGTTGTTCGCGGAAGTAACGCTGCGAAAAATGCACTACTATCAGCACAATTGCTAATGACGCCGGCAAGGTAAGCACCGTTACGCCGGTAAGTGGCAAGGAGATGGAGAGCATCATCGCAAGAACGCCCACCATCTGAGTAATGGATGTTATGAGCTGTGTAATCGATTGGTTGAGTGATTGACCAAGTGTGTCCACGTCGTTGGTAATACGACTCAATACGTCGCCTTTGCTGTGACCGGAGAAGTAGCTCATAGGAACAACAGCAATTTTCTGGGCAATTTCATTGCGCATGCGATAGCAAATCTTTTGTGTAACGCCGGTCATAAGCCAGCCTTGCACCAGGTTGCATCCAGAACTTGCGAGATACAACCCGAGAAGACCGAGTAAGGTTGTGCCGATCCAAGCAAAGTCAACCGATCCGGTGCCTTGAACCGTAGCTACCAGCCCCTCGTAGAGCTTTGTGGTAACAGAACCAAGAACTTTAGGTCCAACAATATTAAAGATTACTGAGCACACTGCAAAGACAAGGGCAACAAAGACGGCAATTTTATGTTTGCCGACATATCCTAAAAGTTTGAGCGTAGTGCCCTTAAAGTCCTTGGCTTTTTCGGTGGAGCGTCTGTGTCCCATAGGAGGCATTACTGCTCACCTCCTTCCATAACTGCAGCAATCTCGTCCTGTGTAAGTCCGAGCTCGGCTGCAGAGAGCTGACTCTGAGCAATCTCAAGGTAGGTTGGACAGCTGCGCAGCAGTTCTTCATGTGTGCCACGACCTACAACATGCCCATCGTCAAGTACGAGGATTTCATCGGCATGCATGATGGTGGCAATACGTTGTCCTACGACTATCACAGCTGCATCGGTAACGGTGTGCGTAAGTTCATCGCGCAAAGCAGCGTCAGTCTTGTAGTCCAACGCAGAAAATGAGTCGTCAAATACGATAACTTCAGGATGTTTGGCAAGTGCTCGAGCAATGGAGAGACGCTGACGCTGACCACCCGAAACATTCGATCCGCCCTGGCTAATGGGGGAGTTCCAAGCCTCTTCTCGCTCTTCAATAAAGTCGGTTGCTTGTGCAATTTGGGCAGCTCTTCGCATGTCTTCATCGCTTACCGTATCGCCTGCGAATTTGAGGTTTGTCTCAATGGTGCCTGAAAACAGCATGCCTTGCTGTGGGACGTAGCCTATACGCTGGCGCAGTTCGGAAAGGCTCCAATCACGTACATCAATGCCGTCGAGTAGGATGCCTCCGCCAGTAACATCGTAGAGACGTGGAATAAGCTGCACGAGCGTGGATTTACCCGAACCAGTTGAGCCGATAATGCCGGTCATGTGTCCAGCGCGCGTTGTGAAGGAAATACCCTGGATCACATCTTTTCGTGCATCGGGATACTGGAAACTGACATTGCGGAAAGTAAGCTCGCCTCGCGGGGAATTGGCGGAGGGGAGCTTAGGATGAGCGGGATCAGTAATCGAAAGCGGGCAGTTGATAACATCTTCAATGCGTTCGGCTGCCACTTCAGCACGCGGCAAAATCACTGAAACCATGGTGAGCATCATAAATGCCATAACAATTTGCATGGTGTAGGAGATAAACGCCATCATATCGCCCACCTGCATAACACCATCTGCAACGCCATGAGAGCCAAACCAAACAATAAGAACTGTTACGCAGTTCATAACGAACATGAGAAGCGGCATCATGAAGTTCATGGTACGGTTGGTGAAGAGCTGGGTTTTCATGAGCTCAGCGCTCGCATCGTCAAAGCGTTTAAGCTCGTGATCTTCACGACCAAAAGAACGAATTGGCATGATGCCATCAAGCATCTCACGGGCAACAAGATTTACTCGGTCAATGAGCTTTTGCATGCGTTTGAATTTGGGCATGGTAAGACCGAGAAGAACGCCAACCACCACACAAACTGCAATCACAGCAACGCCGATTGTCCACTCAAGTCCTGTTGATGTGGCAAGTACTCGAAGAACGGCCACTGCTCCCATGATGGGTGCAAAAAGCACCAGACGCATAAAGAGCGTGGTGGCCATCTGGACTTGCTGTATATCGTTGGTGCAGCGCGTAATAAGGGAGGCTTGTGAGAATTTATTAACCTCTGCCGGAGAGAATTGCATGACCTTTGCGAAGGTTTCGCGACGTAGGTCGCGGGCGATTGTAGCTGCGGTATGGGACGCAAAAGCACCTGTGCATACTGTTGCAACAAGACTGATAAGGCAAAGCCCAAACATAGTCATGGCGGTGCGTCCGAGGTAATTATTTTGGACGTCAGCAAGGTTAATTCCCTGTTTCTCATACTGTTGGCTTACGTAGGAAATAGCGCGCTGCGTGACAATGCTGCCACCCATGGTACCCATTTGTTCGCCAAGAGTTTCTGCAGCTTGATGCAGCTCGTCGGTCGTAAGGATGCCTGCGTTTACGGCGGCGCGTATCTCATCTATACCAATGGTTGTTCCTGCGGGTAAGTTAGATATGCCTTCTTTGGAGAGTGCCGAGGAATCAATGCCTTGATTCAAAGCCATCACGGCAACTTCTGGCAAGCTCATGGCTTTTGCGAGTTCCGAGTCATCGGTTAAATCAGCAGGACTGCCCTGGTAGGTGCGAATGCCGGATTCATTGGCTGGACCATACGCTGCTTCAACAAGACTTTTCTGCTCATTGGTCATGAAAAGCTCGAGATCTGATAAAGCGTCAGCTTGAATGGTAGTGGGTATGGGCGATTCTATGCCGCCCTGTTGGATACCTACATCAACAATCTCGCTCATGAGATTAGGTAACGCGAGCTCGGCATTTGCCTGAATAATGAGAAGGGCGATAACAGCTAGGACTGCAAGGACATGGTGCTTAAAGAGTTTGACTATCCGCATGCTTGCGAACCTCCTTTGCAGGACTTTTCACAGCTTTGCTCAAGCATGGTTCTCGTGCGTCGAGCAATGCGCAGCAAATCTTGAGAATCGTCTTTTCCTAAGAAAGAGAGATATTGCTCGACAACCTTTTTACGTTCCGCACGAATTTTTGATGTCTGCTCAAAACCCCTATCAGTAAGAGCAACAGCAACTTGTCGACGATCACTTGAAAGGTGATGACGAGTAATAAAACCTTTTTCTTCGAGTGTGCGAAGAATATTGGCTATTCGCGCACTTGAAACATGTGTCTCATTGCCAAGCTTGCTCGGGGAGAGTTCACCGCCTGCTCGATAAAGCGACATGAGGACCGCTGCCTCACCCCGCATGGAATTAAAAACTGCTGGTTTTAGCGCGTGTCCAATGGCGCGGATTTCACTCATAAGCTCCTGTGTGAGCTCTTTATAATCCGATGTCTCTTCCACACAACCTCCTAACACTAGAAGAAATTCATAGTGTTAGGTAATACCCAAAATGTTGAACCGTATTCAAAAGCTTTTATGAGGTTCTTTCATTTCGAGGAATGGGGGGAGGGCCGACAGCTCAACAAATTCAGTGTCCCTTAGTACATAAGTTTGTAACCATATCGTATCGGCAATCACCTACCATACAATTCCTCTGATAGAACTTATTACGGCCAAGGAGGTTGAGGCGAATGTTGGGGATTGTTGGATACGGAGCTTTTGTTGCTTCTGCCGCTGCTTTGTGTCTTACGCCCGGCATTGATACGGTTTATATCCTTACAAGAACTATGGCCGGCGGCCGGCGTGAGGGTCTCGCCAGTGCATTTGGCATCAATACAGGACTCATCGTTCACACACTTCTTGTTGCTGCAGGTCTTTCGCTTGTTTTAGCTGCATCCCCGATTGCGTTTGGAATTATCAAATTCGCCGGCGCTGCCTATCTTATTGTTATGGGGATTAAGAGCCTGCTTTCACAGGGGCCGTCTTTCTCAACGCAAAAGGAATCACCTGTTGAGACACGTGCATCCTCAGCAGAAAAAGGGATGGATGAAAAGAGCACATCTGGGGCTTTGCGTACGTATTGTCAAGGCGTTTTAACTAATGTGCTTAATCCTAAGATCATCCTCTTTTTCTTAGCGTTGCTTCCACAGTTTGTCGCAATGCCCAACTCGTATGGTTCAATTCCTTTTTTGGTGCTCGGCCTCACGTACGTGGTCTTATCTACTCTTTGGACCGTAATCATTGTCTTAATTGCCTCGCCATTTTCACGGCTTCTGAGAAAAAATCCTCATACAGGAAAAGTAACAAGTATTGTAAGCGGCCTCGTTTATATCGTTCTTGGCGGCATGATTCTTTTTACGGCATGATCCGAGAACAAGAGGTTAAGCTCATCAGCGCATATTGTTGTAGAGTTCGCGCCAAGATGTGAGAAGCGCCAGATACCGCTTGTTATAACGGCTGCCGTGCTGCCATATGAGCGAGAAATTATGTTCAATTGCAAAGTTTTGAGGTGTTATATCAACAAGCGTGCCTAAGGACAATTCCTTTTCAACGGCAACGCGATACATAAAGCTGATGCCTGTGCCTGCAGCTACACAAGCTTTTATTGCAGGAATACTTGAAAGCTCGATTACACCTGCAAAGTCAGAAACATGTACATCGTAAGCAGCGAGATGTCGTTCAAATAGCTCTCTTGTTCCCGATCCCGCTTCGCGAAGAATGAGATGCTTATCCAGCAAGTCTGTAATTGTTTGAGGTGCTTTGCCTGCCTGGCCAATGCCAATAAAAGCTTCATGAGAAAACGTCGCACTGTCGAATTTACTCGAATCAAATGGCCCCTCGATCAGAGCAAAATCAATAATTCCTCGGTCGATAAGATCGACAAGTTCGTGAGTATTACCCGTATGCATACGAATTTGTTCGTTGGGATAATGTTGGAGATGTAGAGCAAGAAGCTGCGGGGCTACATAATCGGCGATAGTACGCGTGCATCCAAAGCAAAGAGGCGGAAGTGTTTTTCCCGGGAGAAGGGATCTTATTTCTGCCTTGAGACGCTCCTC
>URWR01000118.1 GCA_900551595.1 uncultured Coriobacteriaceae bacterium | reverse complement strand
TAACGCGTGGACAGCTGTCGGTTAATATGCGCCTCGCTGGCTCAGAAGATCCTATTTCTGATATGGCGCACGCTGCCGATCGCCTTACGATGGGCATAATAATTGCGGGTCTTTTTATTGGATCCTCTGTGATCTACTACGCACGTATACAGCCAGTTATTTTAGGTGTGCCTGTCATTGGCTTTGTGGGCTATCTCATTGCCCTTTGGCTTGGCCTTTGGATTGTCCGCGACATTATGCGTGAAGCGCGACGCAGACGCTAGCCAATAATGCGGTAGCCAACGGTTCCTACTCCACTAAAGCCAAGAGCATTGGCAACTGCAGGCTGTAAATCGATTTCACGACCACCAACAAATGGTCCGCGGTCATTTACTACTGCGGTGCACGTACGACCGTTGTAGGTAATTTCAATGGTGGTTCCCAGAGGAACGGTCTTCATGGCAACACCCATTGATGTAGGGGTGACAATATCGCCTGATGCCGTGGTACCCCACAAAAAGCCATCGCCAATGCCGTAGGTAGAAGCGCCGACATAAATCCAGTCACCAGATGTGTTGCCAGAGGGAGCGGAAGGCTGGGGCTCACTTACCTGAGGAGTATCGTTAGCCTGATCATTGGATTGGGGAGATTGCTGCGACTCTTGCTGTGATTGTTTCTGAGCCTCTTGCTGTGCTTTGTAGGCAGCCTCTGCAGCGGCCGCATTTTCAAGTGCTTTCTTACGGGCTGCTTCGGCGGCTTTTTCAGCTTCATCAGCAGCTTCGCGAGCCTGATCTGCTTTCTTCTCAACATCGGCACGCTGCTGCTCAAGATCAGAACGAGTCTGTTTGAGTTCGTCTTGCATTTCTACAAGCTGTTCAATGTCATCAATGTTTGACTTGTTCATTGAGTCGAGATAGCCCGCCATCGTGAGGAATTCATTAAAGTCCTCAGCAGAAAGAAGGAGGGCGACGAGCCCGGGTTGACCCTGCTGCATCTTGTAGCTGGATCGTATTGCCTCAGCGCACTTTTCACGATGCTCGGGTAATTGCTCTTCGATTTCGGTGATACGAGCTTCATTTTCTTCGATTTGCTCGTTGAGTTTGTCGAGCTCCTCCTGGGCGTTCTGATATTCCTCGCCGGCAGAAATGGCAGCCTCTTCGAGCTGTTCCAGTTCATTATCATCCGCGAGTGCCAAGGAAGGCAGGGCATTTATCACCAAAGCAGCTTCCAGCAAAAGGACAGCAGCTAAGCGTAGTGGACTAAAGATTTGACCCTTAAGGCTCATATCTCTCCGCGTGTCGGGAACAGGGCGGCTGCAAGAGAGATATTTCATCTCTGCATTACAGCAATATAAATAAAAAGTATACCGATTTATTGAGCGCTACACCGGAATCACATTCGCTCTGCACACTCGCCGATCCCAAAGTGTCCAATATCTACGTTCATTCTTTGCAGAATTGAATACATGTGCGCATTTAGGATATAAAACCTAAGTCAACTAATAGTAGGTTTGTTCACAGAGGTATGGAAGCTATCCTATATGCATTCATTCAAAACTGAGAGCAAAAAGCTTCTCGACCTGATGATAAATTCCGTTTACACCAATAAAGAAATTTTTCTACGCGAGCTTATCTCAAACGCCTCAGATGCAGAAGATAAGCTCTATTTAAGGAGCCTGACCGATCCAGATGTTGATTTAGGATCTGAGGAGCTCACTATTCGCATTACTCCGGATGCTCAGGCACGCACACTTACCATTTCCGATAATGGCAGTGGTATGACTGCAGAGGATCTGGAACGTAATCTTGGTACTATTGCTCACTCTGACTCTGAAGAATTTAAAACAGCTAACTCTGATGCTCAAAACTCAGCAATCGATATCATTGGCCAGTTCGGCGTCGGCTTTTACTCAGCATTTATGGTTGCCAAACATGTTCGTGTTGTTTCAAAAGCTTATGGTGATACCCAGGCCCATGCTTGGACCAGCGACGGTCTTGAAGGCTATGAGATTGAAGATGCTGAGCGTGAAGGCCATGGTACCGATGTTATTCTCACGCTTAAAGATGATGAAGAGCCAGGTGCTAACGGCGAAGGTGGAGAGCGCTATAGCCAGTATCTAGAGGAGTGGACACTCCGTGAGCTCGTGCGCCGCCATAGCAACTATGTGCATCATCCCATTCAGATGATGGTTACCAAGAGCCGTCAAAAGCCTAAGCCAGAAGATGCTGGCGACGACTACAAGCCAGAGTATGAAAGCTATCAGGAGCTCGAAACCATAAATTCCATGACACCAATCTGGAAAAAGCGCTCCTCAGAAATTGAGCAGAAGGACTACGACGAGTTTTATAAGTCTACGTTCCATGATTTTGAGGACCCAGCACGCACCATTTCCTTCCATGCAGAAGGTGCTTTGGAATACGACGCTCTGGTCTTTATTCCCAGTCGTGCTCCATTTGATTTGTATAGCAGGGACTATGAAAAGGGCTTGGCGCTGTATTCCTCCAATGTGCTTATTCAGGAGAAGTGTGCCGATTTAGTACCGGATTACTATAACTTCGTGCGTGGTGTTGTTGCTTCACCTGATGTCACGCTAAATATTAGCCGCGAGACGCTTCAGCAAAATCGTCAGCTGCATGCAATCGCCAACCGCGTAGAGAAGAAAATAACGGCCGAACTTGAAGATATGCGCGACAATGATCGCGAAGCATTTGAGAAATTCTTTGAGAACTTTGGCCGCGGTCTTAAATATGGCATCTATGCAAGCTATGGCATGAAGAAGGATGAGCTTGCCGATCTGTTGCTGTTCTGGAGTGCGCGTGAGCAGAAACTGCTTTCCTTGCGTGAATATGTTGCTGCTATGCCTGCAGACCAGCATGCAATTTACTATGCTGCCGGTGATGACCGAGATCGTTTAGCAAAGATGCCTGTTGTGGAATCGGTACTTGCTAAAGGTTATGACGTTTTGCTCTGCACGCAGGATGTTGATGAGTTCTGCTTCCAGGCAATGCGTGATTACACCGCAAAAGATCTGCCAAAGGTATATGAAGACGAAGCGGCTCGCGAAGCTGCTCAGAAGGCACAGGCCGATGGTGCTGAGCCTGAGCGTGAGGATCGTACCGTTGAACTTCACAACGTAACTTCTGGCGATCTTGACCTGGCAACCGATGAGGAAAAGAAGGCAGCAGAAGAGACGGCAAAAGCCAATGACGATCTGCTCAGTGCTTTGAAAGAAGCTCTTGGTGATAAGGTCGAGAAAGTTGCCATTTCTACCCGTCTTGCCGCTGATGGTGCTCCTGCGGTTATCACTTCCGAAGGCCCACTTTCCCTTGAAATGGAGCAGGTTCTGTCCGCTGGTCCTGAGAGTGGGGATGTTCCACGTGCCCAGCGTGTGCTTGAGATCAATGCTCAGCATCCTGTGTTTGAGAAGCTTCGCGCAGCAAAAGATGCCGACGATAGCGATAAAATCAATCTCTATGCAGCGCTTCTCTATGACCAAGCTCTGCTTGTTGAAGGTATGATGCCAGAAGATCCTGTGGCATTTGCCTCAAAAGTGTGTGAGCTTATGTAAGTGCTGCTTGTCAGAATCATGATGTTGCCTGAAGGAGGGTTCTTACATGAATAACCCCATACGGGCACTGAATGATCTTTTTGATGCCGCCCTCAATCCGATGCGTGCTTGCGAAGCAGGTATCGCGCCCGAGGGCGGCGATTTATGTCGCGATGAGGGGTCTGTACACTGGTTTGAAACTTGTCGATCAAGTGTGTCGATAGTTGCCTCTGATGGCTGTGAGCTTCTTGGCTGGTTTCTCGACCAGTGGAATGGACGACATGATTACCTCATTGCCTGCCATGGCTATACGGGACGCCCTTCAGATATGGCAAGTTTTGCTCGACATGCATTTGAGCGGGGTTTTAAGGTGCTGTTGCCAGCAGCTCGTGGACATGAGCGCAATGTTGGAACAGGATATATTCAGATGGGCTGGCAAGATAGTGCCGATCTGCTTATTTGGATTCAGATGATTCATGAGCTCGACCCAGAAGCCCGTATTGTACTAGCAGGCGTTTCAATGGGTGGCGCGGAAGTAATGATGGCGTGTGGGCGTCCGCTTCCTCCATATGTTTTCTGTGCGATTGAAGATTGCGGTTATACCAGCGTATGGGATGAATTGCGATATCTTTCTCAATTCGTGTTAGGAGATAAGGCTAAGGGATTGGTGGGAACTGGAGTTCTTGCGGCGTGCGATGCGGTTGTAAAAACTCGAGCTGGATTTGGTCTTCGTGAAGCCTCTGCTGTTCGCCAGCTTCGTCACGCTCGCATTCCCATGCTTTTTATCCATGGGACCGAGGATACGTTTGTGCCCTTCTCTATGCTTGATGAAGTATTTCAGGCATGTCAGAGCAGTCAGAAAGAACGTCTTGCTGTTGAAGGTGCTGCACATGCACAATCGGTGCTTGTTAATCCAGACGTCTATTGGGGAACAATTGATGCATTTATTTCTCGGCATCTTGGGAATGAGTAGGTAGAAGGAAAGAAGGCTTCCTATGAAAGTGTTGCTTGTAAATGGTAGTCCCCATCGCAATGGCTGCATTGCGCGAGCCCTTGAAGAAATTGCTACCGTTTTGAAAGAAGAGAATATTGAGGCGGAGCAGTTTTGGATTGGTGGTCGTCCCGTGGGAGGCTGTGTAGATTGCCACACCTGTGACAAGCTGGGAAAATGCGTTTATAACGATGTGGTGAATGAATTTAGGGAGCTTGCGCAGTCTACAGATGGCTTTGTGTTTGGAGCGCCGGTTCATTATGCCCATGCTGCTGCATCACTTTTAGGCTTTATGGATCGGTTGTTTTATTCAGACGGAAGAGCTGGCACTCAAAGCATATTCAAAGGCAAGCCTGCGGCTGCAGTGGCAAGTGCCCGACGTGCCGGGACAACTGCAGCGCTCGATGATATTCAAAAGTTCTTTACGATTTCCCAAATGCCGATCGTAAGCTCGAGATACTGGAATATGGTGCACGGCAATACCGCCGAAGAAGTAGAGCAGGATGCAGAGGGGCTTTGGACAATGCGTCAACTTGGACGCAATATGGCGTGGATGCTTCGCTCAATAGAAGCTGGCCGCAACGCTGGGGTTGCAGAACCCATGCAAGAGTGCGGGGAGTCGACGAATTTTATCCGATAGTATTTCCCGGTCCACGTACCCTTTGATTATGAGAAGTTGGCTGGTTCCAAAAACTGTCCGAGACAACTGGTGTTTCGGACAGTTTGTTTATATGGAGCAAATTAAAAATTCTCTTTTCAATTGGGATAGCTTTGATTTGAACGCTACCCCCAGAGTCCCTTGCGCTTAAAGATAAGCGCTGCAATGAGACAGGCGGCTATGGTTATGACCGT
>URWR01000117.1 GCA_900551595.1 uncultured Coriobacteriaceae bacterium | reverse complement strand
CCTCCGGCTCCTCGTATTCGGCCGCCTCGTTAATCTTCTGCCCTTCGGTCGCATTGGCGATGGCATCCTGATAGAACCCGGCATCCTGCTCGTAGTACTCAAGGGATTCGGCCGTTTCGTCGATGGCGGACTGCTTCGTCGCGTCGAACCGTTCGCGGTTCTTCTGGGCGGCGAGTTCCGCAATCTCATCGTTCGAGAGCCCGTCGAGGTCGCCGAACGTAAGCGCCTCGTAGGACGTGCCCCCGTTCATCGCTATGCTGTCCGTTTCGTAGCGGGTCACGTTGCCGCTTCCGTCGAAGACGAGGACGGCCGAGACGGTCGTGTCCTTCTGTGGGAAGTCATCCGAGCGGCACTGCATCCAGACGCCTTGCTGAGCAAACGCCTGCGATGCTCCCATGGACTCGCTTGGGGCCTCGGAGGCTCCCGCGCCGCCCTCTGCGCCGTTGCATCCCGCAAGCCCGAGGCCCGCCACAGCAACCGCCCCGATGCCGAACAGCTTCAGAACGCCTCTCCTCGTGTATTGTTTCATGACTCGTTCCTCTCTATATATCGACTCCGCTTCCCTTTTCCGACGGAATGCGCCTGCGCATGCTTGTCGAACGATCGTGGAGGCGTCTCCACGCCCGTTCGGGTGGCCGCTGAGTCCGTGGCGGTTTCGCCACGGATCTGAAACGGCCCCTCTGTGTACGTCTCTTATCGCCTTCCCATGGCGTTGCTTATCCAGTCGAGACTGCTGCTCGCGCTGGCGGTGTTAGCGTTAATCTGCTGCGCCTGATTGAGAATTTGACCCTGCATGAAGAGGTTGCCGAGCTGGAGCATGTTGCCTATGCGCTGCTGCTGGAGAATCTGCTGCTGACCCTGTTCCATGCGCCGCTGGTGACGCTCGGTCTCGTAGAGATTGACCATCTCCTGCACGGTGCTCGCGCGGTGGTTGCGTACGGCCGTAAGGAAGAAGTCCACGGCGTCGATGCTGTCGTAGTCCATCGGGTACCATGGCGCGACCTCCGCGGCCCAGCGCTGCTGCGTGGTGAAGATTTCCCGCTTCGTCTGCTCGATGCTTTGCGCGAGGGCTTGGTTGTTCGCCTCGACCTGGGCGTTGTTTCGGTCGATGGCGGCGTTCTTCTGGGCGCGGCTCTTGTCGGCGGACTTCGCGATGACCTTGTAGAGGACCGCGCCGATGACGGCGGAGACGGCAAGGTTGATGACGTTCCACACGGTCACCTGAAGCTCCATGCCGCCCGTCGTGAAGAATGGAATGGTGAACGGGTAGGTGACCGCCTTCAGCGGGGTGCTCGTGATGAGCGCGAACGCGATGAGGAAGCCCGCGATTGCGTAGAGCACGGGGTGGCGCTTCGACTTCTTCTCCGTCTTGGCAGCGAACTGCGTGGTGAGCTGGTTGATGCGGTTCTGGAGGTCGACCACGCGGTGCATCAACTCGTGCGCAGTTGCGACGCGTGGCAGCAAGTCGGCTGTCTGCTCGTTCATTCGTCTAACCTTTCTTCTCATATACGGCCCTGCCCGGCGGCCACCCGGCGCATCCTCGATGCGCATGCACCGAACTTTAACTATATAGGCATAAAACAGCCTATCGAAGCTATTATAGACAAGAAAAATCGCTCATAGGATTCAAGGTGACTTGATTCCGATGGGCGGTGATTGCATGAAGTACTTCGAGATAGGCCAACGTATCAGGCGGTATCGCAAAGCGTGCGGGTTGTCGCAGGAGGCGCTGGCGGGAAGGGTCGGCATCTCCGTCACGCACATGAGCCACATCGAAACCGGAAACACCAAGCTGAGCCTGCCCGTGCTCGCGAGGATTGCCGAAGAACTCTCGGTGGGAACGGATGCGCTCCTGACCGATGGGCCGAAACCCGACAAGGCCGCGCTCTCGGCGGAGGTGCAAGAGATTCTAGTCTCGTTCGAGGTGGATGAGCTGCCCGTGGCGATTGAGGTGCTCCGAGCACTGAGGGATTCGCTTGCCAAGCGCAGGGGATAGGCTACGTCCTCAAACGATACTCATTACCATACCTATTACCCTGTCTGTTTCGAGCGCTTGATAAAAGAAAACCTCCTAGCTGATTTCCCAGCTAGGAGGGCAAATTCATGGTCGCGGGGGCAGGATTTGAACCTACGACCTCCGGGTTATGAGCCCGGCGAGCTACCAGACTGCTCCACCCCGCAATATGTATGCGCCTTCGCGCAACTGAATACACTACAGATCTCAAACACTAAAGTCAACATGAACCTCAGAATGTGGAGAGATCTTCACATCAAACCAACATCAAACAAGTGTGCTCATACGCCTTGCATTAAAACGCACTATACGCGCTCCAACACATAGGTATCGGTAAACGTGGTATAGCCAAAGGGCAACAACCCATCACTTCCTGCAACACCACTCGTTATAATCACACGCCACACACCATCGGTATTACGGAATTGCACACGGTACGCTCCCTGAGAACGATCTCCCGTAGGCGGTGTCCACGAACCTGTAAGAGTATCTGGGTCAAGCATGATTGTCGCATCGGATATCTCTACCACTGCATCGCCATCGGTAGTATCTGCGTCTGATCCAAGCCCACCATGATTATGCGATACAAAGGAAAGATTGCATGTCATCTGACCGCTATCGGGATCAAAAGCCGTTACCTCTAAAGAAAGTGGAGCGCTACTCCCTGCCCAACAACGGCCTATATCCAAAATGAAATTGGATGTTTCAGTTGACTCCAGCGTTCCCTCCCAAGTTCCCAGGATGGAAGCTTGAGACCGAGCATAGGCGTTATCGCTCACATCAACCGACACAAGCTTCCAAGAGCCTGCATCACTTGAGGCTTTGCCTGGAACAAACTCAAAATGAGCCGTTATAGTTCCGGAATACTTATAGAGTGACCGCACTCGTTCAGCAACAATCTCAACTGTCGATGTCGTTGCGTCATCACCCACATCAAGCGTGCTTTTATCAACAGTAAAAGATCCGCCCGTATAAATGCTTTCAAGTGTCACGCCATCCTGTGAACCCGCGGCGGAGAGAATCGTATCTATATCTGCTAAAACCGCATCGTCGTTTACTCCGGCAATGGGCGTAGCTTTTACTTCTGTAATAGTCGGCTGATGCTCCATCCACGTTCTGTCAGACAACTCATAGTCAATGATCGCAGATACCTCAACCTCAAAACTCTCATTTACAAAAGTGGCTTTTACGGTAGCAACACGTGCTTCTGCACCATTGTTGCTCACAGAAACCACCTTTTCGTCCTTGAGGCGATAGCCAGTGTTAGAGGCATAAACGGAATTGGTAAGACCCTTGGCAGCAACAGATGGTGCATCAAAATCTGACAAGATCTGGTCTTGTGTAAGCGATGGCGGTAACACAAGCGTGGCGACAATTGCAACAATTGCCACAACACCAATAAGCGTGAGGCCTGCTATTGGCACCCAATTTGGAAGCCGTCCGAACAGCGCCTTAATACGATTAATAAGCTGGGCCGAGGCTGCTGGTTTTTCTTGAGCGGCTGCTTTTTCTGCGGCAGCTGCCAGCTCTTCTTCGTCCCCCAAAACTACCGTCGCACGAGCCTGTGTATGACCAGGCTCGTCATCAACGCTTTCCTCAGAAACGGCCTCTTCCGCCTCAACTGAGGAGTCCTTCTCATCATGAAGGTCTTCTTCTACTGGATTTTGCTCCTCATCCAGATTGATATGCTCCTCAGTTGTCATGGGCAGCCTTTCCTGTTTTATCTTCCGTCAAACACGCTATGAGAGCGACTCCAGCAAGCGACGCATTTCTTGCTGAACACCATGTTCGACGTTTGTTCCAACAACACGGTTAGAGATTTGTCGGATCGCATAACGCGCATTACCCATGGCGCAAGCATCGCCCACCATACGAAGAATTTCGTAATCGTTCATGGCGTCACCAAATGCCATAACTTCGTCAGCAGTAATGTTATGCGCATGCATTACTTGTTGGATGCCTGTTGCCTTTGTAACACCCAGCTGCATAACATCAATCCATTTAGAACCCGAAGGTGCAAACACAAACTTATCGGAAAGCTCGCGACTCAGCGCATATGCCATATCCATAGTCTTGTCATGGTCATCGCAGTAGATTGAAGCCTTGAGAATATTAACTTCCGGACCAGGAGTTTTGTAGACACGGCATGCGCGCGGCAAGTCTTTATCAATCTCGCGCTCGTATATCTCAGTATCGTCAAACAAAAAGCTGCTGGTACGATCAAAAAGCACCAGATGCAAGCAGTCGAAGAAGCGAATAATTTCTTCCAAGCGCAAAATGGCGCTATGGCTAAACACTTCTCGATCTACCATCCGTCCATCAACATACACTTGCGCACCATTGGAGGCGACAAAATCCATCTGGTCAATCACGGGAGCAAAGAACTCGCACAGCGTGTCATAACGACGTCCTGAACTTACAGCAAAACGAA
Organism: uncultured Coriobacteriaceae bacterium; assembly: GCA_900551595.1. Lineage (GTDB taxonomy): Bacteria > Actinomycetota > Coriobacteriia > Coriobacteriales > Atopobiaceae > Coprovicinus > Coprovicinus avistercoris. The sequence continues at coordinate 946 of URWR01000117.1, read as the reverse complement.
CGCCATGCTCACGAAGGCCAAGAATAAGATCGTATGTCTCAGGTGGCACCTGAGAATGTTCGTCAAGAAGCGTACCGTCCATATCGGAAGCAATGAGTTTAATCACAGTTCCTCCTCTGAATGAAACCAAGTCTTATCGCATAAAACGTGGCATTGAACCTTCGGCAGCCGCAGCGGCAATTTCTTCCATGGCTTTTGCAACAGCATCATCAGAAGAAGCCCCTATATGATACCGAGCAGCAGCTGCCGCCTCAGGCACCGCATTGGATACAGCTACGGAATGAGGAACAAGCTGCAGCATTTCGAGATCATTGAGGTTGTCGCCAAAGACCACCACATCATCTAGCGATATACCCAATGATGCCGCCAAAGCACGCACACCGTTAGCCTTACTCCATCCTTTCGGCGCAACATCAAACCAATCATTGATGGACTTGCGTGGATCGAGATCGGGGTAAACCGCTGCAAGGATTGCTTCCATCTCTTCGCGTGTTACATAGGCTGCGTCATAGCAGAATGAGACTTTCGTCAAACGCCAATCATCTGGTATGGCATCCGAAACCTCATAGCCATAGGGAAAGACAAGCGAATTGTCCATGAGAGCACAGGGAACAGACCCCAAGCCAACCAAAACGGGCGGCGTCGCTTCATCGTCGGGATTCTCAACAACAAGTGCAGCTGAAGGCACATCACGCAAAGCTTCTACCGTTTTTTCAAGAATATCTCTATCAAATTCCCAAGCTGCTACCAGCTGCCCATCGGCATAAACTTCCAGACCATTTGAAGCCACTGCAGTTTGTGTGCACACATCATCAAATCGGAAGAAGCGTCGCAAGCTGCCCAAAGCCCTGCCGCTTGCCGGTCCAAACCGAATACCCTGATCGGCAAGCGCATGGATAGCCTGCATTCCACGATCGCTTACTTCCTCCGCTCCGAATGGCACAAT
>URWR01000116.1 GCA_900551595.1 uncultured Coriobacteriaceae bacterium | reverse complement strand
CGTGGACAAGGCCATTTCTTCGGGCACCCTTCTACAGGCGCAGAGATGAGCGAGGCTATTTTGCGTTCGCTGGCGCTGCCGCTCTCGTTGATCCGCCCCTGCGTGGATCTCGTGCGTTTTCATGACCGTCCGGTTAAAGCTACACGCCATTCTGTATTGCGCATGTTGTCCGATTTGGATGGTCGTAGCCCCGGTGAAGCGGTGCCGCTTGCCTTTGAGACTTTGGTGCTCAAGCGTGCCGATGCGCTGTCCAAAGCACCGGAATACCGTGGGTATGCCGTTGAGGTTGATAAGATCGAGCGTACGCTCCGGAAGGTGCTTTCCGAAAACGCGCCTTACCGTGTACAAGATCTCGCCATCAGCGGCCGTGATGTCCTACAACAGTTCGGCGGCCGTCCTGGTCCGTGGGTAGGAGCTACCTTGGATGCCTGTTTGCGTGAGGTGGTACATGGACGGCTTGAGAATACGCGTGAGGCACTCTTAACATGGCTTGCGTACTCCGGAAGCCCTCATCGCTAAGCCTAGAGCTGCTTTTAGCACGCTATGAGTGTGCTGCCTTGGTTTTCTGTGAGTCTTGAACTGTTTCACGTATGCGTTCAAGCTGGTTGCGACGCTTCGTTGTAAGCAGGTGAGAGAGGCTCAGTTTTTCATTGCGACACCGCTGTAACAAAGGTGAGGACCACCCGTTGCGCTCAATATCATCGTCGACCGCATGCTTAAGCGAAGGCCACGATTGCAGCGACTGGCGAACACGTTTTTCTCCTGTGGCTTTTTTCTCCTCAGGAAAATATCTGCGGGCAAGTTCCTGAACGGTTTTGTTTTGCTCTAAGAACTCATGACGCAGTTCATCGCGTCTCCGATTTGACCGTTCATTATGAGAGGCGTTGCGACATTCATCGCTGCAAAAAACGCGATCTGGCCCACGATGGCCTACTACAGAGAATGCACGTCCGCAACGCACGCAATACTTGATGCGGGCCTTATCAATACCACTCGAGAAGTCATACCAGAGCCAGGAAAGATAGCTCCTAAACGAAAGAAAGCCTGTTTCATCGGAGGCGGAAAAGACATCCACATAGGCATCGCGCAAATGTGCTGCGACAAGGGCGCGTACCAGGGAGGCCAAAAGTTCGCTGCCTCCTTCTTCTTCAATAGACTGAGGTTTGCCCAAAAGGTTGGTGTCGGCCAGATGGCTTGCACCCACAATTAAGCTGGCATTGGGTTTGCGAGGTTTTTCATCCTTTTCAAGATTGAGAGAAAGGCGTGTGCGCACTTCTTTATCGAGGCTTTCGGAGAAACCAAGCGCTTGGCTGAGTAGGCGATAATCTGCGGCGGTAATTTCATGTACAAATGAAGCGACAACTACCTCGAGCCAAGTTCCGCTTTCTGCGGTGCCGTTCTGCTCATCTCCACGAAGTAAGAAGGAATAGTCGATACGGTCTGATAGTTCTTCTCGACGTATGAAGAGGGGAGCACCCAACCAATCGGCATATTCAGGTGTTACCGGTCGCGCAACGATAAGTAGATCAAAACCAGGGTCTTCAGGAACCTCAGGGGTCGTAACGTGCCAGCGCACGAGGTTGCCAATAACATCGCCTGCGGTTACGAGCGGTAAGCGTCCCTGTGAGAGCTGTTGAGCAACAATAGCAAGATTTGCCATGGAAGCAGCCGATACCTATGCGCCAGCGTCCTCTTCAAAGAGCTCACCAGCGGCAGGATTATCTCCTTCTTCATTCCAAGCAAAAGGGGTGCGCGCAAAGAGTGGACCATGCTTTTTTGCAAATGAAAGAAGTGAATCGGCAGAGACCTGAGTAACAGGACCGTTAGGAGTAGTGCGCACCGTTGCGCTTGCACCAAGATCAACCAAGTCCATTGAAGCACGGCCAGGTTTGTGCGTAAGCGGAGAGATGTGCGTGGGATCCTCGGGAATGAATGAAAGAGCTACGAGTGCTTTTTCGCCCGTTTCTGTTTCCATGTGAACGGCGGCAACATTCTTGCAAGGAACAATGCCGGTGGATGTTCGTGTTTGCGCGAATGGGTCGAGCGTTGCCATAGCGGCTCCTTCTTGTAGCTTTGCTCCAAGTGTAGTGTTTCAGTTCCAATGCGGCAATTTTTTTCACGCTACCAAAAATACTGTTTTAGCGTTTGAGGATTCCATAGGATAAGCGTATCAGCTGATGATGTCCTTTACCTGCGGAAATGAACACATTCCTTCTGTGATGGAAAGAGGTTGATTATGTTTTGTCCTTCTTGCGGCTCTGAAAATCCCGATGGAGCGAAGTTCTGTAGTGTCTGCGGTACGGCAATCGGCGCTCAAGATCAGAACCAAAAAATACACGCCCACACCCACGAGGCGTCGTTTCGCGTCCCTTCCATTTCAACTGATTGGCTCTTGTCGCTCAGCCTTATGGAAAAAGCGGCACTTGGATCAGCGGCGGTAATTATCATTGCGTTCTTTTTGCCGCTGATAACGTTTGAAGTTTTTGGAAGCTCTCTCGGGGTTTCTGCAGCGCAATTTACGTTTGGATATGAATCGTCAAGTATGGAAATCACAGGAAGCATTGAGAATAGTGTGATGTTGCTTGCGGGAGTATTGGCTGGAGCAGGAACAATTTTGCTGCGGTCGAAAAAACGTTCTATTTGTCAGATTGTTTGCGGCTGTTTTGAGCTGCTGCTGGTTATTAGCATATCGAATAAGGATTTCCTTGAAGACGCTTTTGGTAGTGTGTTATTCAACTTAGGTCCAGCTTATTATCTTATGCTGATTGCATCATTGGTACTGATCGGTGTAGGTGTTTGGGGTCTGTTTAACGCTCGTAAGATGTCTTACGGTGTTTAGTTGTCGAGCAGTGGCGCATATTTGAGGTGTAACTATGTTCTGTGGAAAATGCGGTGCACGCATGGCCGACGATGCTAAGTTCTGTAACGCCTGTGGAGCGCCTGTTGTTCGAAGGGCTGCGTCAGCTCCGTCCGAAACAGCAGCGGACAATCAAGTACACACTGCATCGTTTAGTGAACAGTCCGAGCGTGGGGATGTGCAAGCACAAATACATCAAGCACGTACAAGAACACGTCGCCGTATGCCGCTTGTCCTCATTGTGATTCTCGTTATCCTTGCGCTCTCTGTTACTGCCTTTGCTACGTGGATGGTATACACGCAGGTTATCCAACCTTCTCAGCAGCAAGAAGAAACTGTAGTTCCAGAGGAGGAAAGTACAGACGAGGATGCCTCTCAGGCCCTTGCAAGTCAGGAAGATGTGTATGCAGCGAAAATCGCCGAGTATACTGCAGCCCTTCAAGATCTTGAGAACGCACAAGTGTCCGAGGATGTTTCAACAGCTGCTTGGAATGACTACACCTTTTCTCAGAATCGTTCCAGTAGTTATGTAGGCATGCGGTATGCCTTCGTAGATTTAGGCGAGGATGGCATTCTCGATTTAGTCGTTGCAGCTTTAGAAGAAGATGGCACGGCAACTTTGGTGGCAGTATATTCTCACGCAGGTGATGAGGTAAGTGTTATCGAATCAATTCTGTGCGCGTGGGTAGCCAGTCCGCCATTTATGCAAATTTATACTGATGGTTCGGTTTTAGTTACCAATTCCGGCACTAATTATCATGTCCGTCTTACCGCAATTGAGGATGGACTGCCTGTTGTGAAAGCAGATTATGGGGCATCTTTACCCAATGGAGAATTCTATGCAGGGAGTGGCTTATCCGAATCGCAAATCTCTGAAGAGGAATTCTACGAGCATGAGGATGAGCTAAAGAATCTCCTTGATGGCAAACAAGAATTTACCGTCCCTGAAGATGCCTGGCATTCCTTTTCCTAAGCTGCCGTAGCGAAATACGACTGTTATGAAAATTGCTCTCGGATATCCGGGAGCAATTTTTTTACGCGGTCAAAATTACTTTTTCCGTTTTTACGCAATGTATAGGATGAAATCATCAAAGAAAGAGTTGTGGCGAGGAGTGCGCTATGGCAAAAAGATGCTCAATATGCGGTAAGAAGATAGGCTTAATGAACCCTTACGCCCAATTCCGTGATGCATTGGTGTGCGAGTCATGTGCAAAAAAATACGGAGCACCTCTACCAAGCGATATTTGGTGGGCTCTCGTGGATACTGCATCAATCGCTAAGGTTACTGATTTAAGAGCAGATATTGAGGCAATCATTGCAAAGCATAGGTACTCTGAGCGCCTCGAAGCGTGGAGTGAAATCAGCAATAAGATAGGTTTATGGCTCATCAAGAACCCTGATGATGGGTGCTTGCTTGTATGGAAAAACGAGTTTGTAACAACATATGAAGCCCATCCGGGCGACGCACAAAACGGTATGTACTTCGACGATACGCATGGACGTCTGTACTGGGGAAGTGCATCGCCGAAGGATGTAAGTGTTCGTTCAATGAGATACTATTTTTGTCCCTACGGCGCAATTACTGGGTTTGAAATACTTGAAAATAATGAGCAGATAGCTCAAGGCGGTATTGGTCGAGCAGTTGTTGGTGGCCTGCTTTTTGGTGGAGCTGGTGCGATTGTTGGCGGTATAACCGGCAGAAAACAGCAAACACTACTCACTTCAATGAAAATCAAAATTGAGAGAGACGATCCATCCGATCCAGTAAAATTCCTTCCGCTCTATAGCAATGGCAAAGGCTTGGAAGGCGGCGCCGCCGAAAGCGTGCGTGAAGCTGCTCATTCCATTGCTACAAAACTTCAGCAGATAGTTACAGCAAATGAACGAGGTGTAACTTATCAAAGACGTAGAAATGTGATTGTAGAGATTGCTAACGGTGCTGAGCCGCTTGATCTTGTTGGAATTAAGCATCCTGATTTCCCTCCATATGTTCCAGCAGGGTCTTCAAAGAGCGCATTGCCCGAACCTACGAATGAGGCTCCAGCAGAACAGACAACGCCTGTTGCTGCAAAGGTTGAAGATCAAGATGATTCTGCTGCAGATACAACCGCTGAGCATCCTGGATTGTTCTGTCCTGTTTGTGGCTCACCCAACCCACAGAACGCTCACTTCTGCACCAACTGTGGCAATCCGCTTCCTGCCTTGCTCCCTTCTGACGTCACTCCGGTGAACGCGACTCAATCCGGAGTGACGTCATCCGAACAAGAGACCAACGAGGAACAAGAGGCATTACCTACCGATACCGTGCAAGATGAGAGCCCGGATAAAGAAACTGTCTCTGAGGAACAGCTTTCTGATATTGATAGAATTCGTCGATATAAAGAACTCTTTGATGAAGGAATTCTCACTGAAGAAGAATTTTCTGCTAAGAAGCGTCAAATATTAGGAATCTAAGAGACTAATCAGTTGCCGCAGATGCTGCGAAAGGGGTTGCTATGTTCTGTAAAAAATGTGGGTCAGAGCTTCGACCAGGAGCGAAGTTCTGCGGTATAT
>URWR01000115.1 GCA_900551595.1 uncultured Coriobacteriaceae bacterium | reverse complement strand
AAAGAGGGCGTCAACAGCCTCCTGAAGCATGCGCTTCTCGTTGTTAACAATAATGGCAGGTGCATCAAGATCGAGCAGGCGCTTCAGGCGGTTATTACGGTTGATAACGCGCCTATACAGATCGTTAAGGTCAGAGGCTGCAAAACGGCCACCATCGAGCTGAACCATAGGACGCAGATCGGGCGGAATGACCGGAATAACGTCGAGGATCATGTCGGCGGGGTCGTTGTTGCCCTCGAGGAATGCGTCGACAACCTCAAGGCGCTTAACGGCCTTTTCACGCTTCTGCTTCTGACTCTTCTCATCGACAATGATGGCGCGAAGTCGCTTAGACTCCTCGTGAAGATCGATGGAACGCAGAAGGTCACGGACGGCCTCTGCACCCATATCGCCATCAAAGTAGATGGAGTAGTAGCGCTTCATCTCGCGGAACAGAGACTCATCAGAGATAAGCTCACGCTCTTCGAGCTGCATGAACTTCTCATAAGCCTCGCGGCGAAGCGTCTTTTCCTCTTCATACTCTTCTTCGAGATCGGCAATACCGGCACGAATCTCATCTTCAGTGAGCGGCTCTTCGTCGCTGAACTCATCATCCTCGGAAGGTTGACCCTGCTCGCGAAGACGAGCAATCTGCTCGTCGCGCTCGGCATCGAGCTCTTCGATGTCGGCGGCAAGCTCTTCGCGAAGATCGTCCTTATCGGCCTCACGAGCCTCGGTATCAACACGCGTGATGATATAGCTCGCGAAGTACAGCACCTTCTCGAGATCTTTACCCTTAATATCGAGCAGTCGAGCCAGCGGGAAGCTGTTAGGGCTCTTGAAGTACCAAATATGGCTCACCGGAGCTGCAAGCTCAATATGGCCCATGCGCTCACGACGAACCTTAGCGGTGGTTACTTCTACACCACAGCGCTCGCAGACAATCCCCTTAAAGCGAATGCCCTTGTACTTACCGCAGGAGCACTCCCAATCTTTGGTGGGGCCAAAGATTTTCTCGCAGAACAAGCCGTCTTTTTCCGGCTTTAAGGTGCGATAGTTGATCGTCTCGGGCTTCTTAACCTCACCGTGGGACCAGCTACGAATTTGGTCAGCTGAGGCCAGAGAGATTTTAATGGCGTCGAAGTCAGTGGTATCAAAGTCTGCCACGATTCGTTACTCCTTCTCACTCTGAACGTTGCCAACGAGGGCCTCTGAAGAGGCAGTGTCGTTTGAAGCGTCCAGGTTTCCGATAAGGTCTGCTGCAGCATCAACAGCTGAGAGCACATCGGTGGATGCAGCGCTGCTTTCGGAAGGTTCAGGCGCATTCTCGCTACGCTTGTAAGAAATTGGCTCAATTGAAAGGGCCAGCGAACGCATTTCCTTGACAAGAACCTTGAAGGACTCAGGGATACCTGCCTCAGGTACGTTCTCACCCTTAACGATTGCCTCGTAAGTCTTAACACGACCAACGGTATCGTCGGACTTAACGGTGAGGATCTCCTGCAGAACATTTGCGGCACCGTATGCATACAGGGCCCAAACTTCCATCTCACCGAAGCGCTGACCACCAAACTGAGCCTTACCACCAAGCGGCTGCTGGGTAACAAGACTGTATGGTCCCGTTGAACGAGCGTGGATCTTATCGTCAACCATGTGACCCAGCTTCAGGATATAGCTGGTACCAACGGTAATAGGATCGCGGAATGGCTCACCAGTACGACCGTCATAAAGCGTGGTCTTACCCATACTGTTGAGCTGCGGGACAAACTCTTCGAGCATGTTGTCGCCATACTCAGCACGAGCCTTGTTCATAAGGTTGATGTTGGTACGGCGAATGACCTCAGCAACCTCTTTGTCGGTGGCGCCGTCAAAGACGGGTGTAGAGACATACATGGGGCCTGGGACATAGCGATCGGAGTCAGCAGACTCAGTATCCCAGCCATTTGCTGCACCCCAACCAAGGTGGCACTCGAGCAACTGGCCAACATTCATACGGGAAGGAACGCCCAGCGGGTCGAGAAGAACGTCGATAGGTGTACCGTCGGCCATGTACGGCATGTCCTCAACAGGAAGGACACGGCACACAACACCCTTGTTACCGTGGCGGCCAGAGATCTTGTCACCCTGCTGAATCTTACGGCGCTGTGCAACATATACACGGACCTGCTCGTTAACACCAGGTGCCAAATCGTCGCCAGCCTCACGGCTGAAGCGTACAACCTCAACAACACGGCCATAGGCACCGTGCGGCATCTTGAGTGACGTATCACGAACATCGTGTGCTTTTGCACCGAAGATAGCGCGGAGCAGGCGCTCTTCTGCCGTAAGAGCCGTCTCACCCTTGGGGGTAACTTTTCCGACCAGAATATCGCCAGGGTCAACCTCAGCGCCTACGCGAATGATGCCGTCCTCATCGAGGTTTGCGAGCATGTCTTCGGACAGATTAGGAATCTCGCGTGTGATTTCCTCAGGACCGAGCTTGGTGTCACGAGCATCGATCTCATGACGCGAAATAGAGATTGAAGTCAGCAAGTCGTCCTGAACAACACGCTCGGAGACAATAATGCCGTCCTCGTAGTTGTAGCCTTCCCATGGCATATAGGCTACGAGGAGGTTCTTACCAAGCTCGCCCTTCTCAATAGAGGTGCCATCGGCAAGCGGCTGACCAGCCACAACTTCATCGCCCACGTGCACAATCGGACGATGATTAATGCAGGTAGACTGATTGGAACGCTCGAACTTGGGGAACTCATAGCGCACGAGTGTGCCGTCCTGATCGACAACAGCGTGCTTTGCATCTACTGCAACAACACGACCATCGCCAGAGGCGCAAACCATTTCGCCAGAGTCATATGCTGCACGCGATTCCATACCAGTGCCAACATAAGGAGCACTTGCACGAATCAGGGGCACTGCCTGACGCTGCATGTTTGCACCCATGAGGGTACGCTTAGCGTCGTCATGCTCGAGGAACGGAATGAGCGTGGCTGCAACAGAAAGCAGCTGACGCGGGGAGACGTCCATGTAGTCTACGTCTTCTACGGGCACCTGAGCAGGAGCACCGAAGGAGCCGTCGAAGTCGCGGGTACGAGCAACTACCAGTTCGGGACGACGCAGCTCACCGGTAACCGGATCGATCTCTACAAACTCGTTTGTCTTAGGATCGACTGGGGTATTTGCCGGCGCGATGTTGTGGGACTCTTCCTCATCAGCCGTCATCCAGTCGATTTGGTCGGTAACTTTACCGTCTACCACGCGACGATAAGGGGCCTCGATAAAGCCGTACTCATTGACATGTGCATAGAGTGCAAGCGAACCAATAAGACCAATGTTGGGGCCTTCTGGTGTCTCAATCGGGCACATGCGTGAATAATGCGAGTTGTGAACGTCACGAACAGCTGTTGGGACGTTCGTACGACGGCTGGAGCCAGACTTATGACCAGCGAGACCACCAGGACCAAGAGCCGAAAGACGACGCTTGTTGGTAAGTCCTGAAAGCGGGTTAGCCTGGTCCATAAACTGCGACAGCTGACTGGAACCGTAGAATTCCTTAATGGCTGCCACAATCGGGCGAATATTAATAAGCGACTGTGGCGTGATATCGTCAACATCCTGAGATGCCATACGCTCACGAACCACGCGCTCCATACGGCTCATACCAATACGGAACTGATTGGCAACAAGCTCGCCAACAGTACGAACGCGACGATTGCCGAAGTGGTCAATATCGTCGGTCTTCGTATTGGGATCGCCGGCATGGAGAGCCAAGAGATAACGAAGAGCCAAGACAATGTCTGTCTCGGTAAGTACCGTCTCAGTTGGATCGATATCGCAACCAAGCTTCTTGTTGATCTTATAGCGACCAACACGAGCAAGGTCGTAGCGCTGAGGATTGAAGAAGAGACCCTCGAGCAGCGTACGAGCGGAGTCTACAGTTGGAGGCTCACCAGGACGCTGGCGACGATAAATCTCGATAAGTGCATCTTCGCGGGTTTGAGCAGCATCACGCTCAAGGGTGGAGCGAACGATCTCAGAATCGCCGAGAAGAGCAATGATTTCGTCATCAGATTCTGCAATGCCGAGTGCACGAAGCAGCAGCGTGGCAGACTGACGACGCTTACGATCGATCGAAACAACAAGGTGGCCGCGTTTATCGATCTCAAATTCAAGCCATGCACCACGTGACGGAATGAATTGGACACGATGAACCTCGACGCCATTGTCGATCTCACGGGCGAAATACACGCCCGGGGAACGGACGAGCTGTGAAACAACGACACGCTCAGATCCGTTGATAATGAATGTGCCTCGATCTGTCATGAGCGGGAAGTCGCCCATAAAGACGAGCTGCTCTTTAATTTCTCCGGTCTCTTTGTTCACAAAGCGAACATCAACAAGCAAGGGCACCTGATAAGAGATGTCCTTTGCCTGGCACTCAGCAATGGAGTGCACCGGGTCGCCAAACTGGTGCTCGCCGAACGTTACCTCCATGGTTCCGGCGGCATTCTCAATAGGAGATGCCTCGGCAAAAGCCTCATCAAGGCCTTTGGTCATGAAGCGATGGAACGACTCTTTCTGCACCTCAATAAGATTTGGCGGCTCTAAGGCAGTTGGAATCTTGCTGAAGCTTACACGCTCGCGCTTGTTTGCGGCGGACGGAGTGGAAAACGTTGCGATAGGCACCAGGCTTTTCCTCCTTCAGATGGCAATTGCGGCAGTTGTCGCAAACTAGTAATCTACCGAAGTGAAGCAAATGGGTCAATCGCTAGTCTTGACATTTTTACAATTTTAAAGTAGCTATTTTTTACTACCTAATCTACCTGCGTAAATGTAAATACACCATTCACCGAATATGAATTTCGCGTGTATATCAATGAAATTCCACTCTTAATTCCACTCTTGACTTTCCTGAAAAACTTTTCAAATTCATATGTGATAACATCACTGACTTCTGCAAGTTCTTCTAAAGCAGCTTCATCATCATATGGAGCTACAATACGAACATCTGCCACTTGCCCACAAGGTGAGTCCATTGCTGGTTCAAGTACCGCAATTTTAAAACCAGACTCCTTTGCAGCAAGAGCCATCATTCGACCAAGCTGTCCCCCACCTATAATACCTATCGTTTGTCCAGGATAAATAATTTTTGTCACACTAAGTCACCTGTGCTTTCTAATACTTGCTGCTTTGTAGCTTCACGTCGAGCATCTAATGCTTCAGCAAGTTCTGCATCTGTCGTTGACAAAATTTGAGCGGCTAGTAAACCAGCGTTTGTTGCTCCCGCTTTCCCAATAGCTACAGTTGCTACAGGCACACCACCAGGCATTTGAACGATGGATAACAGTGAATCAAGCCCATTCAGCGCACGTGATTGAACTGGTACACCGATTACAGGTAAAGTTGTTTTAGCTGCTACCATTCCAGGTAAATGTGCGGCTCCACCTGCCCCAGCTATAATTACTTGTATTCCCCGTTTGCGTGCTGTTTCGGCATACTCAAACATTAAATCTGGTGTTCGATGTGCAGATACAACCTTCTTTTCGTACGGTACTTGTAATTCGTCTAAAATATCACATGCATGTTTCATTGTTTCCCAGTCACTTGAACTACCC
>URWR01000114.1 GCA_900551595.1 uncultured Coriobacteriaceae bacterium | reverse complement strand
GAAGATGGGCAGACCCAGCCAGCGGTTGGTGACCACCCTGTCGATCTTATCGGAAGCAGAAAGCCGACCCTGATTTTTTTTCTTGTAGCAGCATTTGATTATCTCGGCGATATATACGTAGCGCTCATTGGTGATGATGCTTTCAGCGTCATCGTCCAGCTCCTTCTCGGCAGCTTTGATGTCGCTGTCAATGTGGTCGAGAACATCCTTGGAGATGTCCAGCTTCTCAAGCACCTTGTCGTCGCGCTCGAATATCTTTATGGCATACCAGCGCTGCTGCTCTTCCGGCATGGAGTGCACGGCCGCCTCTTCGATATGGGCGATGGCGTGCTCGACAGGGCCGGAGAAGGTGTGCATTGGGACGGTCTTGGTGCCCTTGGCGGCGCGGATGGCAGCCTCGGCAGCGTCCATGACGCCGTCGCCCTTGAGTGCGGATATCTCGATGATCTCGCAGCCAAGCTCACGGGAGAGCTCCTTGACGTTGATCTCATCACCGTTCTTGCGGACGATATCCATCATGTTGATGGCGATGACCACGGGGATGCCGAGCTCAGTGAGCTGGGTGGTGAGATACAGGTTACGCTCGAGGTTCGTGCCGTCGATGATGTTCAGGATCGCGTCAGGACGCTCGGTGATGAGGTAGTTACGGGCGACGACTTCCTCCAGCGTGTAGGGGGACAGGGAGTAGATGCCGGGCAGGTCCATGATGACCACATCCTCGTGCTTCTTCAGCTTGCCTTCCTTCTTCTCCACGGTGACGCCGGGCCAGTTGCCCACGTACCCGTTGGAGCCGGTGAGCTCATTGAACAGCGTTGTCTTGCCGCAGTTTGGATTGCCGGCAAGAGCAATGTTGATCTGTTCTGCCATACCTTGCCTTCCTCAATTTGGTGAGCATGTGGTCCCCCGAACTGCCCACCATTGTTGTCTGGTTCTTTTCCATCCTTATGTGGCACCTCGTTAAGTAAGCGCAGGTAAACCCATATATGTTAGATTGAGTTAACTTACGCTCCTGAAAAAATCCCGGCAAACCCGGGTGCCACATCATTGCAAATCAAGCGTTTGGTGCAACTTCTATGCTCTGCGCTTCATCCTTTCGCAGCGTAAGCTCATAACCACGCAGAGTTACCTCAATGGGGTCTCCGAGGGGTGCAACTTTGCGAACAAAGATCTTCACACCTTTGGTTACCCCCATATCCATAATGCGACGCTTCACAGCGCCAGAACCTGTGAGACGAACGACTTGACAGGAGTCGCCCACCTTCACATCTCTCAGTGTTGCCATGCCCATCCTCCTTGAAACATGTGAACTACACATTGCATGCAGTTGGGAACCCATATTTAGATTTAGCGTGTTGCTATGCGCCTTGCCATGCTTGTATCAATGGCAAAAGTCGCACCTTTAACGCTCACAATAAGACCAGAGGAAGCTCGAGAAACAACCTTTACTTCAGCCCCTACAACAAAGCCAAGTTCAGCGAGATGCTGACGAAGCTCTGCTGCACCACCAACCCTTGAAACTTCAACCGTTGTACCTTCCTCCACCATCGTAAGAGGAAGCTGAGCGCCCATAGCGCCTCCTTTAGCTGGGCAGTTAGCCTTTTTACGCTTCAACACGTTTTGCGCAGGCCAAGGACTGGAAGCTAGTTCCATGAAGTTCACACCCCTCATTACCAGACTTAGAAATAGTTTTCTTTAGCTAACTATTCTGAAAGTAGTATACAGCTAACTTTTTAAAATGAACAGAGAAATACTGAGGCGAGTACAATGCCCCTTACGGTACTTTTGTTTCAATCAAACGAGTGCTTCTCTTCGGTACGTCTTAGCAACAAATAGAGGGGTTAGACGAGTAATGCTACATTTGCGGGAAAAACGAGGCGGCACCAAAGATCAATCATCTTTGGGCGGCCATGTATCCAAAACTCGTCTCGCAATACGAGAGCGCGCTGAAAAACGCAAGCGCACACGCAACACTCATCGTAAGCATCGTCGCGATGAGGGCCCTTGGCTTATGCGTGTTGCCAATAATTGGTGGAACCGCCTCATCGGTGCTGTTTATTCGGGTAGCTTCTCCGATGAAACCGAACAATATGCCGCACATAGTACGACCCGCGACTATATTTGGAACACCATTGGTTCTTCCATGTGGGGCTTTCTGTTTCCCGCTCTCACTATCGTTGCAACACAACTTGCTGGTATTGAGCAAGCAGGCATGTTCTCGATGGCCTTTGCGTTGGGTCAAGTGCTTCTTTGGATTGCAAGCTTTGGTGTCCGTACCTATCAAGTGTCCGATCTTGATGAAGGTCACTCATTTCGCGACTATGTGATTTGCCGCGTTTTAACCTGCACCGCCATGGTAATTGTGAGCTTCCTCTACTGCAGTATCATGCGCTACACCCAACCCATGTTAGGCATCTGCACAGGCGTATTGGGTTTCCGTGCGGTCGATCAGCTTGCCGATGTATATGAAGGCCGCCTGCAACAGATGGATAAGCTCTATCTTGCAGGTATTTCTCAAACAATCCGCTCTGTAGGAGCGGGTGTGCTTTTCTCAATAGTGTTGCTTTTAACCCGCAGCATGCCCGCCGCCTGCATTTCTATGATTGTTGCCGCGGTTATCTCTTTTGTACTTGTTACGCTGCCGCTAACGCTCTTCGAAACACAACCAGCTCGCAAAGCAAGCATCGCTGAGATCCGAGCTATCTTCGAGGAATGCTCCCCGCTTTTTGGCGCCATGTTTCTCTATGCTCTTATCGACTGCGTACCAAAACTCGTTATGCAATCAGTGCTTTCCTACGACAACCAACTGTATTTTAATGCCATGTACTTCCCTACGCACTCGATCATTATGGTGGGCAGTATGCTCTATAAACCCCAGCTCGTACGCCTTGCTAACATTTGGTCAGAGCCTTCTAAACATCGCCGCTTCAGTTTGATTGTTTTTGCTTTGATTGGCGTTGTGGCGCTCGTTTCGGTTGTTGTTGGCATCTTTATGATGTGGCTCGGCATCCCCATTCTTGGATTTATGTACGGGGTTGATTTCCAGCAATTTGCCTTCTTGATCTTACTGATGGTACTGGCTGGATTTCTCTCTGCTGCCGTTGATTTTCTCTATCAGATCATTACTGTTTTGCGCGCACAGGAAGGTGTAGTCACCATCTACTTCATCTCTTTCATTATTGCGCTCGTTATTTCTCTCGTACTCGTCAGTCTTTTCCAACTCACCGGTGCAGTTATCGCCTCAGCAGTTTCTATGGCAGTGCTCTTTGGTTTACTGCTTGTGAAGTACTTCTCAATTATGAAAACTGCCCGCTCGTAGGCGGGCAGTTGCCATCCTTTAATCCAGCTCTTTGGCGCCGGTCCAGAGCTGCCAATACTCGCCATGCTGCGCAAGCAATTCCTCGTGGGTGCCACGCTCAATTATCCGTCCATGATCTAATACCATAATGGCATCGGCATTGCGAACCGTAGAGAGGCGGTGCGCAATGACAAAGGTTGTACGTCCTGCCATAAGAGCGTCCATACCCTTTTGGATGAGAGCTTCAGTGCGCGTATCGATACTGGACGTTGCTTCGTCCAGAATGAGCACGGGTGTATCGGCAATAACAGCGCGGGCAATTGCAATGAGCTGACGCTGGCCTTGGCTGAGGTTTGCTCCATCTGATACCACGGGCGTGTTGTAACCATGGGGCATGCGCGTAATAAAACCATCGGCATTTGCAACACGTGCCGCCGCTCGGACTTCTTCATCAGTAGCATCAAGCTTGCCAAACCGAATGTTGTCCGCAATGGTTCCGTTAAAGAGATGTGTATCCTGCAAGACAATGCCGAGTGAGCGGCGGAGGCTTTCTTTGGCAATATCACGTACATCAATGCCGTCGTACGTAATAACTCCGCCATTAACTTCGTAAAAACGAGTAATGAGGTTAGTGATTGTGGTCTTACCTGCCCCTGTAGAACCAACAAAAGCAATTTTTTGACCAGGTTTGGCATAGAGTGTGAGATCAGAAAGCACCTTCTGTCCTTCTACATAGCCAAAATCAACATCATAGAAGCGCACATCACCTTGCAGCGGCACCTGTTCACCCGCAATCTTCCACGCCCAACCAGCAGCACCGGCTGCAGTGCGTAAATGATCGACTCCTTCCAGTTGCCCATGAAGCCGATCGAGGGTGACGGTACCTTCGTCCACCTCGGGTTCCTCACGCATCACCGAAAAGATGCGCTCTGCTCCTGCAAGTGCTGTAAGCAAGAAGTTGCCTTGTTGGGTGAGCTGATTGAGTGGCGCGGCAGCCTGACGAACAAATACCAGGTAGCTTGCGAGTGATCCCACATCAGTAAGATTGTTCACAGCAAGCAGAGCACCAGCTACGGTCACAATGGCAAAGCCAGCAAAAGTAACACATACCGTCATGGGTACCATCGTTGAGGCATATGACTGTGCCGCAGTTCCTATCACACGCAACCTGTTGTTGAGACCATTAAACTCTTTCAGGTTCTCAGGTTCTCGATTGAATACCTTTACTACCTTTTGACCGGCCGTCATTTCTTGTACATAGCCATCGACGCGGCCCAGCATATTTTGCTGGCGCGCAAAATATCGGCTGCTTTTACCGCCCGAGAAGCGCACATAAAGCGCAATTATCACATCGCTTACAACCGTGATAATGGTGAGACGCCAATCGAGAATAAGCAGGAGCGCCACAGTGCCCACAATCTGGATAAGCGCCTGCACTGCTGCAGCAAAACTGTTGTTGAGCGCCTCAGAAATAGTGTCCACATCGTTGGTGAAATAACTCATCACATCGCCCGAACGCGTGCGATCAAAAAAGGAAAGAGGAAGGCGTTCGATGTGGGCAAAGAGGTCTCGACGAATATCAAACACCACTCGTTGTGCAGCACGGACCATTACCTGGGTATAGCCCAAACTCGAAAGCACTCCCACGATATAGATAAGTGCCGTCAGCACCACCGCATGCAAAAACGCCTGATAATCTCCCCCATCAACAGCGTTTACGACGGGCTTAATCATATAGGTACCGAGCAGATTTGCTCCTCCGCTCAGAGTTACCAAGATTGCAACGCTCAAAAGGCTGAACTTTGCGTGACCCATGTAATGCAGCAAAGTGCGCAGCGTATGACGCAAATCCTTTGGACGAGCGGGTGCTGCAGATCCTCTAGCAGGCATAGTTAGACCGCCTCCCCGTGAATACCAGATCCGATTTGCGACTGATATAGCTCTTGATAGATAGGATCATGAGCAAGGAGATCTTCATGTGTTCCTGTAGCATGCACGCGACCCTCGTCGAGAATAACAATCTCATCTGCCTGCATAACCGAAGCAACACGCTGAGCAATAACGATTTTGGTAATCTCGCCCAAGCTTTCGAGATTTTTACGTACACGCGCATCGGTTGCCATATCCAACGCACTGGTTGAATCGTCAAGAATGAGGACCTTTGGTCGCTTAAGCAGCGCACGTGCAATGCAAAGGCGTTGTTTTTGTCCGCCAGAAACATTGACGCCGCCCTGCCCTAATTCGGTTTCGTATCCATTCGTAAATCCAGACACAAAATCATGCGCCTGCGCAGCCTGTGCGGCCTGATATATCTGTTCTTCACTGGCTTCT
>URWR01000113.1 GCA_900551595.1 uncultured Coriobacteriaceae bacterium | reverse complement strand
AGATAAACGGCATCGTATTCCGAGCGAAGTTTCTCTAAATCAGTAACACGAACATCACAGTGCGCTTCGATGCCACAATCCAAAATCCACTGGATCTCAGAATCAAGCCGTTCACGAGGCAAACGATAGCTTGGGATGCCGTAGCGCAACATACCGCCCAGCTTATGGCGAGCTTCGAGAATAGTGACTTCATGACCCATAATAGCCAGATAGTAGGCACATGAAAGACCAGCCGGTCCGCCGCCAACAACTGCAATACGCTTATGCGTGGGCTCAGCCTTGTGGGGACGATAGTTGGATTCCATATGATCGACGGCCCAGCGCTTAAGCCCTCGAATATTCATCGGGTCATCCACCATACCACGGCGGCAGTGCATCTCACACGGATGCTCACACACATACCCACAGACCAGCGGCAGTGGATTATCTTTACGGATAAGACGCACTGCATCAGTATTACGGCCAGCCTCTACGAGCGAAATATAGCCAGGAATATCCACACCAGCAGGACAGCCTGAAACACAAGGCACAAGCTGACTTTGCTCAAAGCCACATGCATGGTGCTTGATGTGATAGACAAAGTCATCACGGAAGCCCTTGATGGCATGAAGCGCCATTTCTCCTGCTTCATAACCAATAGCACAGTCACTGGAAAGATAAATGGTACGCGCAGTTCGCTCGATAAGATCGAGGGTATAGTCATTCGCGGTACCATCCAGTACGCTTTCCATAAGCTCTTTGAGTACGGTAAGACCGATGCGGCACGGTGTGCACTTGCCACAGCTTTGAGTTGCACACATCTGCACAAAGGCCATCGTAAACTCAACCGGACATGGAGCTAAGGAACTTACAGCTAAGCGCCGTTCAATGGCCTTATGGAGATCATCCATGACCACCTGGGCATCGCTACGCTCCATTACGTGTAGTCTTGCCATTAAGATCCTCTCCTTTTTATGTGTCCTCCTACAGGCACATTGAAGAGAGTCTATTTCAGATGAAGGCTCGAATGAAGCGTTTGTCTGTAAACGTGGTGCAGTATAAGAGCAGCGGTTGTATGCGGAGGAAGCAATATATGATTACTCACATTAGCAATGGGACTATCTCTGCTTCTATTGACTCGTTTGGAGCACAGCTCACGAGCCTGAGCGCTCACAATAAAGAGTATTTATGGCAGGGCAATCCACAATGGTGGTCTGGTCAGGCGCCTATTTTGTTTCCTATTGTCGGAACACTTCGTAATGACCAGGCACATTCTGCTGCTGGCGAAGTAAAGTTGGGCCGTCATGGCTTGGCTCGTCGTTTTGAACACACCCTTCTCTCTTCGGATGAAACATCAGCTCAATATGAGCTTCGTTCTACGGAAGAGACACGCAAGCAATTTCCCTACGATTTTGTCCTGCGTATGAGCTATAGCCTCATCGGTCCAACCACGCTTGAACAGCGCTATGAAGTAGAAAATACGGGCACCGTTGAGTTGCCTTACACAGTTGGTGCTCATCCGGCCTTTAATGCTCCACTCGATGAAGAAGAAACCTTTGAAGATTATGAACTGAAATTTGCCCGTGCGTGGTCCTATGCATCCCCTTCACTTGATCATGAAAGCGGACTCTTAGATTTCGAGCACACCTGGGAAGTCCTCAAAAATGCTGATAGCTTCTCATTAACTCATGATCCATTCCGTGAGCATGACACCATCGTATTTCAGGACGTACCTGATAACGTGGTGACACTTCAAAGCAAAAAGACCTCTCACGGCATGCGTGTTTCATTCAAAGGCTTCAACTATTTGGGCGTTTGGTCAGAGATGCACGACGCTCCCTTTGTCGCAATTGAACCATGGATGGGCTGCGCAACTGCTCTTGACGAAGACGATATGTTTGAACACAAGCGTGGCATGGAACTTCTCGCACCAGGAGTCACCGCGCGTCGCGCCTTCACTATCGAGCTGCTCTAACTATTTCTTGCCTGACCCCGTTGTTTTACGCATCATTAAGGAGCTGCAAGAGCTCCAGCGGAGAAGAAAGTCGCACGCGGCAAGGCACCTGCTCTGTAACAGGGTCTTGCCGCCAACAGGCAAGAGCAAAATCTGCGCCAGCAGCCTTGGCACATAAACCATCTGCAACAGAATCCCCTACGTAGAGCGCCTGATTGGGTGCGATATGCAATCTATCAAGACAGGCAAGTAAGGGGTCGGGATCTGGCTTATGTCGTTCAGTATCATCTGCTGTAATAATTTCACGCATGTGCTGTTTTATGGCAAACCGAGCAAAACCACGGTTCATTTCATCGCTTGTTTCAGAAGTCACAGCACCCATTACAACCCTGTGCTGGGCAAGTATATCAAGCAGCTCTTCTATCCCCTCAAAGGGGCCAACCTCATCGCCCCACAGCTCATATTCATGATCAAGCCACAGGTCAACTGTTTCCTCATTACTTGGAAGGCCAACCGCTGCTAACGCCTGTGGAGCCGGCAAGGAGAGTCCCAGTTCCATTTCCTGAGGCGTAAGACGGTAACCTCGTATATCTACGGCAACCATCTGCAAGGCATCATGAATAGCTTGCGTAGAATCAACCAGTGTTCCATCGATATCAAAGATAACGGCTGTATAGCGCATAGCTTTCTCCTTTGAAGCTGAGAGGACCTACAGATAAGGGCGACAACCAAGACGGTTGCCGCCCTTATCACTCATTCTATGCCTTGCCTACTTAGCCGAGCAGGTCGACAACATCCAAAGCAATCATGTATTCCTCATTTGTAGGTACTACCATCACAGTAATTGAAGAATCAGGCGTAGAAATCACACGCGGCTCGTCAGAACGGATCTCGTTCTTTGCAGGGTCAATCTTGACACCCATCCAGGCGAGACGATCTGCGACACCAGCACGCATCTCAGGAGAGTTTTCGCCAATACCAGCTGTAAAGGCCATGGTGTCGACACCCTCCATAGAAGATGCCATCTCTGCAAAGAGTTGAGCTGTGCGGTAATAGAACATGTCGAGCGCCATCTGGCAGTTTGCATCCCCGTTGTGAGCTCCTTCTTCAATATCACGCGAATCAGAAGAAACGGCGGACACAGCAAGCAGACCAGACTGCTTATTCATCATCGTGTCGATATCATCGATAGAATAGCCACCAACACGATTGAGATAGAACACCGTTGCGGGATCAAGTGTGCCGCAGCGAGTACCCATGATAAGACCATCGAGCGGAGTAAGACCCATAGTGGTATCCATGCACTTGCCATCTTCAATTGCGCAAAGGCTTGCGCCGGAACCCAAGTGGCAGCTTACAAGCTTATGCGTTTTGTCGCCCATAAGCTCATGAACGGTACGCCAAATGAAGCGATGAGACGTACCGTGAGCGCCGTATTTACGAATGTGGTAGGTATCAACCACATCGCGAGGAAGAGCATAGCGCCAAGCACGCTCAGGCATGTTGTAGTGGAAAGCGGTGTCCGGAACAATTACATTGCCAATCTCAGGGAACATTTCACGGCAAATCTCGATAACATCTGCCTCTGCATAATTGTGAAGTGGGGCCAGCGGCGCAACTTCACGAACCCATGCAAGTGTCTCATCGGTAACAACCGCAGACTCGGGGAAATACCAACCACCCTGAACAACTCGGTGGCCAATGCCTCCTATGGGCTTATTTATGTCTTTCAAAATATCAAAAACATAGGTAATAGCCGTCTTATGGTCAGGTAGGGCAACCTCGAGCTTCTGCTTCTCTCCACCAAGCTCCTCATGACCAATGAAAGACCCCTCAATGCCAATACGCTCACAGTTGCCTTTGGCGTAGACCTCTTTAGTATCCACATCAAGCAACTGATATTTCAGGCTTGAGCTACCAGCATTGATAACAAGGACGTTCATGGGACTCCTTCCGAATTGATATAGTCTCTGGGCACATCTGCCCTTGGAAATAATACGACCTCACGGGTCTTTGTGGAGACCTAAACAAAGAGTTTTATAACAGTCCCTCGCCCATCTCGATGCCGCCGAGGACATGCATATGGAGATGCATCACTGTTTGGCCTGCATCAGCGCCGGTATTCATAATGACGCGAAAACCAGTTTTATCAATGCCTTCGCGGCGAGCAACCTCACCAACAAGCTCCGTCATTGCGGCGAGCGTCTGAGCATCTACATTGTCCAAAATGTTGTCATGATGTGCTTTTGGAACAATCAAAACATGCACTGGAGCCTGCGGATTGGCATCCCTAAAGGCCGCAGCAAGATCATTTTCACAGACCATATCGGTAGGAATTTCTCCTGAGGCAAGTTTGCAGAAAATACAATCAGACATACTATCTCCTTCCTGCCTCATCCGAGGCATGGTCTTACGCACTTACTCATCAACAAAAGCTGTTGAAGGCGCAGCAGTCGTGTCGGGCGCTTCGGCTTGCGTAGCATCAAGAAGAACTTGTACTTTTTGTTCTGCAGAGGCAAGGCGCTCTCGTAAGTCTCGAAGCAGTTCCACCCCACGGGTATATCGAGAAAGAGCATCCTCAAGTTCCAGATCGCCCGCTTCCAGAGAACGAACAATCTGCTCAAGCTCGACAGAAGCTTCTTTAAATGTGAGCTCTTCAACAGGTCTAGGCTCGGCGTTTTCAGCCATTACCTCTCCTTTCCTTATGCATATTGGTATGAGCAACATCAGTTACACATGTCTCAACTGAACCAGATCCAAGCATGACCGACAGGTTATCTCCTATCTTCACCTGCTCAGTATCAGATATGACATGGCCAGCTTCATCACGAACAATGGCATATCCACGCTGAAGTACCGCAAGTGGCGAAAGCGCTAAAAGGGTTCTTGCATCGCGCTCAATCGTATTGCGATGTGGTTGTACAACATATGCCGAAGAGGTGTAGAGTCTTCCCGCAAGACGTTCTACACGTTCAGAAATACGTTCAACCTGCCGCGGCAATGCATCCATAAGACGCTGCTCAGTAAGGAGTAATGACTGCTCTTGCGTCTCTACAATGCTTGCCGGATTAGAAAGGCATCGGCGTTGTGCCAATGCATTAAGTGCAGCGCGTTCAGATTCAATGCGACGCTTGGCAGCTAAGCCCAAACGGTGCGAAAGATCCGAAAACGCTCGATTCTCTCTTTCAAGCCTTGCAAAAAACGCTCGCGCCAAACGCTCTTGCCGCTCATTTGTTTGTGAGACTATCTCATCGATTGCAGGGGCAACACTTTCTGCTGCTGCCGTAGGAGTTGAACAACGCCTATCGGCAACCATGTCACAGATTGAAGTATCAGGTTCGTGCCCAATTCCAGTGACTACCGGTACAGGACATGCTGCAACAGCACGTGCAAGTGTCTCATCATTGAAGGTCATAAGATCCTCAAATGAGCCACCGCCACGCACCAACAAAATACAATCAGGCTGAGAAGCAGCAGCAACTGAAAGAGCGCGCAAAATAGTTTGCACAGCTCCATCACCTTGGACTGCACAACCAACCTCGTCAAGCTCTACCAGCGGGTTTCTTCTTGCTAAGGTGCGACGAACATCGTCTATAACCTCACCAGAGAGCGATGTTACAACCGCAACTCGTGTGCAAAAGCGTGGAATTGGACGCTTGTGAGCGGGATCCATTAAGCCTTCGCGTTCCAAGCGTCGTGCTAACTCAG
>URWR01000112.1 GCA_900551595.1 uncultured Coriobacteriaceae bacterium | reverse complement strand
TGATAAAACCCCTTTTTACGATCTTGTACAAAGCACCTATAAGTATTCTTTTGGTTCTGAGGACGTTTCTTTAGATGCTTCTACTACAAGAAATGATGAAGCAAAACTCCTAAAATGTTCTGTTGGTGCGCCTCTTTTTATTTTGAGAAAAACGATTGCCCAGGCCGATGGCTCGCCGCTTCATTATTCAAAATCGATAATTCGAGCCGACAGGATTTCATACCACTTTCAAGTGGATCGTGACGGAAAAATTGAAGGCTTGAATGATCAATTCATAATAGACAAGCCATCAGGCAACAATTAAATCCATGCACGCTGGGTATAGACGTTTGTCTATGCCCAGCGGACAGACAGTTCGTTTTCTCCTTCTACAGGTGCAATATCGTCGGATTCGGTTACAACGAAGGTAAGATGACGACGATTGTAGTCGGCTTGAAGCATGCCAAAGAACGAAGCGATGGCATCATTGGTGCCTTGTAGCTCCATTGAGACGCTTCCATCAAGCTCATTGCGCACCCAACCGGTGCATCCAACGCGTTTGGCGATCATGCAACAAGTCCAGCGAAATCCCACTGCTTGGACAGTGCCTTCAAATCGCAGAGCAACTCGACGAATTGTTTCGTCGGAGATATCATATGTATCTGTAGACATAGACACTCCAATTTCTTTACGCCACTTCCTTGTATCGTAAACATTTTTGATGTCCTTGTAACCACATCCTGTCTCAGTTTAGGAAGTGGTGGTAATCGCCTACAATGAGCAGGACCATTTGAATTACCACGTATACCTCTGGTTGTTCTCAGAAGGGGAAGGCTATGGAGCCAAAGTTTTTTCTCATGACGGATTCTCCCTGCGATTTTTCTCAAAAAATGGTGGATGATGCAGGAATTGGCCTCATTCGCTTCTCCTATGCTGAGGCGGATAAAACAGATGGAGGGCTTTGTGGAACAGACGATTTGTTTGAAAGTCGTTCTGCTCATGAGTTTTATGAGGCCATTCGTAAAGGCGCTCATCCTCTCACTTCACAACCTTCGCAGATGGAATTTGAAGAGCACTTTCGTCGCTGTTTAGAGCTCGATATTCCAACAGTCTATCTTTGCTTTGACTCTGCACTCTCTGGCGCTTACGAAGGAGCTTGTCTTGCACTAGCTCGTATGGAGGAAGAAGCTGGAAAGAAGCTTCCAATCTATATCGTGGATACCAAACTTGCGTCTACCGCTCAGTATCTTTTCATTGTTGAGGCCATCCACCAGCGCGATCGTGGTCTGACTGCAGAGGAAATGGTGAGTTGGGCTGAAGAGGCTCGCTACTATTTGCATGCAATGTTTATGGTAGAAGATCTCGATTGCTTGCATCGTGGTGGACGTCTGCCCAAAGGAGTTGCCGTTGTTGGCGGTGCGCTTGATGTAAAGCCGCTCCTTACCATTGATGTTGAGGGAGCACTTTCCGTAATCGGCATTACTCGTGGCAGGAAAAAGGGCATTCGTAAACTTGCCGCCAATTTTAGCAACAACCATAACCATGATGAGTTTTCCAACATTGTTTCTATTGGTAATGCTGATTGCCCTAAAGATGCAGAGCGTCTTATTGAGCTCATAAATAAAGAGGATGATTCAACCATTACGATGGTTTCAACTATTGGCCCAACTATTGGCTGCCACGTGGGTCCTGGCATGATTGCTTGCTGCTTCTGGGGAAATGATCGTCGGGAGGGAATGTCCATCTCCGATCGGATTGCTGCAAGCGTGCGCAAGTCGTAGGGAGCCCGATGGCTGCTCTCGTAACAGGAGACCTTCACGGAGGGATTGATATCCACAGGTTCTTTCCCTCAGCATTTCCTGAAGGCCGTGTGCTCACAAAAGATGATTACCTTATTGTCGCAGGTGATTTTGGCCTCGTTTGGAACTTCGGTATGGAGGAACTAGGCTGGCTCGATTGGCTCGAAGATCGACCATGGACCACGCTTTTTGTTGACGGCAATCATGAAAATCATGAGGCGTTATCTGCTTTGCCAGCAGAGCAGTGGCATGGAGGTAACGTCCACCGCATCCGTCCTTCGGTTTTGCACCTTATGCGTGGACAAGTGTTTGATATCTGTGGCAGCACGGTTTTTACCATGGGTGGGGCTACATCGGTCGATCGAGCAATGCGTGTGGAAGGTGAAAGTTGGTGGCCGCAGGAGATGCCGTCTGCAGCTGAATATGCGGAAGCAGAAGCAAATCTTGCAGCGCATAACTGGTCCGTCGATTATGTCGTAACACATTGTTGTGCAACACAGCTGTTGGATACCCTCTATGATGGAGATATCTGGCAGGGGCCCGACGAACTCACCGACTGGTTTGACATGCTTGAGCATCGCCTTTTATTCAAACATTGGTATTTTGGTCATCATCATCGAGATATGGTTATTATTCCTGACCACAGGGCACTATATCGAGACATCGTGCCTTTAGGTGATGACGAACCCTTGAATCAAAAGAGTAGCTCTGAAGAATTCGTGACTGATGTGTAACATTCGCCGAGAAGGTAGAGCAAAACGTCAAGAGAGCGCGAAAATGGTGAACGCAAAACTTGCGTTAGGAGGACGCTGAGATGAAGTGCAGCAGGAGGGAGTTTTTAACTCTCGCATCTACGGGCGCGCTGGCGGCGCTTGCTGGCTGTGCCTCGGAGAATACCACTCAACCTTCCGAGACCGATCAAGAAGGATCTGAAAAAGAGCAGGTAGACGTAAAGAAGTTTGAAGCTCTTAAAATTGATAACAGCGCCTGGAATTACGACGATGATAATGATGTCTGGTGGCAGAACAGGCTTACCTATTGTTTGGAGCCTGCGTCTGAAACCTATGAGCAGCTTGCCATTTATGTTCCGGGACCATACTTCACAGGAGAGCAAAAGGGTCAGACGTGGACTTGCACGATCAATGAAAACGCTGAGATTGCAGGGTTTACTCCACGAACTGCGCCGATTGTCATGCCTTTAAATCCTGGTGATTATGCGGGACAGGCTGCATCTACTGCCTATTCCTATGATGGGCTTGGCACCTATCTTGAGAAAGGCCTTGTCTATGTCTACGCTGGTTTTCGCGGTAGGAATAGCGGATACGATAGTGTAACGAATGAGTTTTTCTCCGGGGGAGCTCCCTGGGGAGCCGCCGATGTTAAGGCAGCTGTGCGCTTCCTTCGTTACAATGCAAGCTTCTTGCCGTGCGACACTTCGCGCATTATTACTTTTGGACATTCTGGTGGTGGCGGTCTCTCTGCAGTTCTTGGCACTTCTGGCGACGCGCCAGAGTATGAGCCTTACTTAAATGCTCTTGGAGCAATCACACACGATGCAGATGCGAATAAGCTGTCTGATGCCCTTTTTGGCTCAATGTGTTGGTGCCCATCGACCTCTTTTGAAGTTTCTGATGCGGGTTATGAATGGTTTGCAGGCCAATATTCTGTTGAAGGGGCTCGCGCAGACGGAACATGGACAAAGCGTCTTTCAGATGATCTCGCATCCAATTATGCGGGAACTGTTGCAAATCTCGGTTTAACCTCAGAAGACGGTACTGCGCTTACACTTGACGAGACGTCAGGTGGCATCTTTGTCGCGGGTACCTACTATGATTATCTCGTAAGTATCGTTGAAGAAGGTGCAAACGCCTTCTTTGAGCACGTGCAGTTCCCTTATACCCCCGATACGACAGTGCAGGCAAATGGTAATTTCCCCGGCGATGGTAACCTTAAAGCGGCTGAGGAAGAAGCAATTGCACGCGCCTCGGGAAGCGATGAGTCTGATGCGGGTGGTCAGGCTTCTCAGCCGGTAACCTATGCCAACGTCGATGCTTATATTGATGCACTTAACGGCAATAATTTCTGGATTTCATATAATGCGCGACGTGCCTCTGCGTCCATTACCGATCTTGGCAGCTATGTGAGTCATTGTCGTCCAGCAAATGCTTCTGTTGCGGCGTTTGACTCTATCGATTGCAACCAGCCAGCGAATCAGCTCTTTGGCAACGATGATAATGATGCGTTGCATTTTGATGGCACCATTCTCTCGTTGCTTACGCAAAATGTGGATACCTATGCCCAGCTTCAGGGGTGGAAAGAGGAATATCTGACCGATTGGGAAAACGATCTTTCTCAAAAGGATTCTCTGGATGTCTCTGTTGCTGCACGTGTTCAGATGTATGACCCACTTTATTATCTGTGTGGATCAAGCGAAGCATATGGCAAGGCAAGTGTTGCGCCGCATTGGCGTATCAACACGGGTCTTATGCAAACTACAGTTCCGCTGACTACAGAAGCCAATCTCGTTGCGGCTCTCAAGGCCTACGATGGTGTTAACGATGTTGCATTTACGCCTGTTTGGGGTGCAGGCCGTTCATTGGCTGAGCGCTCAGGTACACCAGAAGATAATTTCATAGCCTGGGTTGAACAATGCTGCGGTATAGATCCTGCAACAGTAGCAGCCAACACGGAGAAAAGCTCTGAAGAGGCACAATAGTTCATTTAGATTCTGAGAAATGATAAGGGATTAGAGCAGAAGCGCTCTAATCCCTTATTTGTAAAGTGACTCAATAAACGACTCAGTGAGAAGAGCGTGTCGCACAACAGCCCTGTGCAAGTTGCCATGCATCTTGCAGGGGAAGATGAGATGCATGGGCAAGGTTACTCACATCATCAAACTCTGGATAAGCGCGTTGAGAGCCATCTGGCAAGGTTACGATCTTTGCTTTTATGGGGCCAAACGGCGTGGCCACTTCTTCTATGCTGCGGTTAAGTACGCTTCTCTCCATAGTTGTTCGACGGATGCCTATGGTTGTTGTTGTTTCAAAGATGCAGCGCTCTAACGAGACTCTATCTTTTTCAAGACAGATGACTTGAAGTTGCCAAGCAGGTCGATTTTTCTTTGCAACGAGAGGCAGATAATGTACCTCTCGTGCCCCAGCCTCGTAGAGCCTTTCCATTGCATTGCCTAAGGCTTCACCGGTGGCATCATCTATCTCGCATTCGAGTTTTGTTACACATTCAGTATCAGTATTGGTGGAAGGGCAAGATTCAGGCACGTTCCGTGGCTCAAGAAGCATGGCACGTAACACACCTGCGCATGCATAATCGCGCTCTCCGGCTCCGATACCGCATGCCTTGATTGCAAAGTGCTGAGGTATCTGATGCTCAGTCTGGAATGCTGCTGCAAGTGCTGCTCCGGTTGGAGTTACAAGCTCTCCTTCTATCTTGCTTAGATGCATCTCAAGGCCAGTTGCTTGTACGACATTAACAACAGCTGGCACTGGAATCGGCATGATGCCATGAGCACAGCGGATGGTGCCTGTGCCCTCGGTAAGTGGACTTATTGCTACTCGCTCAATGCCCAAATCATCCAAGCATACCGAGGCAGCAATAATATCGACGATTGAATCTACCGCACCAACCTCATGAAAATGCACCTTATCTGGCGTGGTCCCATGAGCTTTAGCTTCGGCATCAGCAAGAATAGTAAAGGCCTTCTGTGCAAGTTCGCGTGCATGGTCAGTCATGTTTGCGGCTTGAATAATTGCCAGCACATCGGCAAGCCCGCGATGTACATGATGATGCTCGGCATGTGTGTGCGTGTGATGATGCTCAGTATGCGCGTGGTCATGGTGATGTTCAGTATGTGCGTGTTCATG
>URWR01000111.1 GCA_900551595.1 uncultured Coriobacteriaceae bacterium | reverse complement strand
CAGCATGAGCAGGATGAGCGCGATGGCGATCACGGCCTGTTTCCATCCGCTGATCTTTGTCTTGCGCAAGAACAGGCCGAAAGCGATGGCCACGAACACATACAGGATGGAGATGCTTGCGGCAGACGCGTTGGGCTGCAGCGCCTCTCCGGACTCAGAAAAGCCATTGAAGGTGCCGGCGACCATGGCCGCGAACGCGGCGATGACCAGCAAGGTGAACAGCCAGCTGAACAGCAGGAACAGACGACGGCCAGTACGGCCAATGTACTTCTCAATAAGCTGAGCAAGTGACTTGCCGTTGTTCTTTACAGAAGCGTACAGAGCGCCAAAGTCGTGAACAGCACCAAAGAAAATACCGCCGACAAGTACCCAAAGCAGTACCGGCAGCCAGCCAAACATCATGGCTGGCACGGATAGATAATCATGGCTGCAATGGTACCCGTAACAGGGCCAGCGCCACAAATCGAGCTGAATTGGTGGGCAAATGTTGTAAAGCGAGATGCGGGTGTAAAGTTCTTGTCGTCCTCCATGCGCTTGGCAGGTGTCAGGGCCTTGGGATCGATGCCCCAGCTCTTTGCCAACCAGCGGCCATAGAGTACGTACCCTGCAACCAGCAAAACGGCTGCAATGAGTACGATTACAATTCCGTTCATTGGTCCCCCTTTAGATAAAATAGCGAAGCTTATCTATCCTGCTCCTTTTTTGTTCATACTTTCACCACGTTTTACAA
This sequence comes from uncultured Coriobacteriaceae bacterium, assembly GCA_900551595.1. Lineage (GTDB taxonomy): Bacteria > Actinomycetota > Coriobacteriia > Coriobacteriales > Atopobiaceae > Coprovicinus > Coprovicinus avistercoris. The sequence continues at coordinate 5,021 of URWR01000111.1, read as the reverse complement.
CCGATAACCAGCCTGAAACATACCGCTCACCCGGATACCGAAGAAATAATCCATTCAGTGAATTTATTGATTAAAAAAACTGCGATGAGGTAATGGGGCTGCTGATCTGTCAGCAAGATGATTTTTCTTTATGCCGCTCGCCGGAGGAGCGTTCGTTTTTACCGCTAAAGCTTTGTTCATATTTCAGGATGGATACGGAGAAGGGTATGAAGAGCAAGACTCGGATTGATCTATTGCGTTGCAAGTAATAGTTCAAACAGCTTAGAAGGGAGCGCTTATGCGCAAAGACTTTGGGCCCAAACCGTATCTCTTTCCTATGCCGGTACTTATGATTGCCACGTATAACGAAGATGGCTCCGTCGATGTTATGAATATGGCATGGGGAGGAATTTGCGATACGGATAAAGTGGCGCTCAATATTTCTGAAGGTCACAAGACTTCTCAGAACATTATTGCGCGTCGGGCCTTCACCGTATCGGTTGCTGATGTAGCCCATGTTGACGAGGCGGATTATCTGGGAATTGCTTCCGGTAATAAGGTAGCCGATAAGTTTGAACGTTCAGGCCTTACAGCAGTTAAAAGCGAATTTGTAGACGCTCCGGTTATCCAGGAATTCCCTGTTGCAATTGAGTGTGAAGCAATTGAGCTGCATAAGTGTGAGTGGGGCTTCCGTGTGGTAGGACGAATTGTTAACGCATCTGCCGATGAGGCAGTGCTCGCAGAAGATGGTAAGCCTGACGTGGCTCGTATGAATGTCATTGCGTTTGATCAGTTCCGCAATGGTTACTATGTCATTGGCGAGCATGTTGCCGATGCCTGGAATGCAGGTAAGCGCTTTATGGAATAAGGCAGATGCCCTACAGATTATGCATGTGCCGTCGCGTTCCGCATGCGGGCGCGGCGGTTTCTTATGTTGATAACAGTGCCTTCCATGCCGTGAGGGATATAAGAAAGATGGTCAAGATCCTCAGGCAGATAATCAACGAGGCTCATCTTGGCAGTCTGTTCAATCTTTTCAGGTGCCGGGCCAGGTGCTATCTCAAATCCGTAGACATGAGCTCCCTGCGCGGTTAAGCGCAACTCGTAGCCTGTTGGAGGCTCGTCAGGAAGTTGCGAGCGCACATCATCAGTAGTCCACAAAGTTGTATATCCTGCGGCTTTAACCTGCGTGAGTGAGAAATCAAAGAGCGGCTGGCTATCGGTGCGGAAAATGACCGTCCCATGCTCTGCAAGAACTTCTCGATAGCTCATGAGCTTTTCAGCATGGGTGAGGCGTGCGAGCGCATCGCGCTTTCTCGGGAAAGGTGTGGGGTAGTTGAGATAGATGCGTGAAAGTTCCCCTTGAGCAAAATAGTCGGAAAGTTTGCTGGCATTTCCTCCAACAAATACAGCGTTGTGCAGCTGGGCTTCGCAAGCTTTTTGAGCAGCATAGGCAATGCAAACTGGTTCTGAATCAATCCCTACAACAAGTACATCGGGATGCAAGCGAGCCATGTCGCACGTAAAAGCCCCTTTTCCACATCCAAGATCGAGCCACACTTGAGAAAAGCACCCAAGACCCTGGGGAGAAAGGGGATAGCATGCCTCTGCCCATTGCCCTGCAAGGTGGCTTGGCAGAATCTCAATGGCAGTCGCATAGCGCTCAAGGCGCTCTTCAAGAACAAAATGTTTGGGAATGCGTGCGTGAAGACCGTGCATGTTACCGTCCGAGAAGCTCGTCTAAGGTAGAACCGTATGCTGGAAGAAAATCCTCGAGGAAGTCGGCAACTTCTGGCAACTCAGAGGCCATCTGTTCTACAGCTTGACGCGTAGAAACCTCGGCGGTGCGAAACTCTGCATTGCCAGCTTGTGCCTCCTCAAGGCACTTTATGAGCGCGGAAAGCTTATCAGCAGCTTTTACCAGACGCAAGAGATACTGGTTATCTTCCGTGTGCTGCGGATTGAGCAGCGGGGCATATGAGCTGCGCAGATCCTCAGGAAGTGTTGCAAGCAACTGTTCGGCTGCGCTCGACTCCACGTCTTTATAGGCATCTCGAATCTGGCCATTTGCATACTTTACCGGTGTGGGCATGTCGCCCGTAAGGGTCTCAGAGGCATCGTGGAAAAGCCCGAGAACTGCCGCAGCATTTGCATCGAGATTGCGGTTGTGCCGTACATTGCCAAGCGTGACAAGAGCATGGGCAATAAGGGCAACCTCAAGTGAGTGCTCAGCAAGGTTTTCAGGGCGAGCATTGCGCATAAGTGCCCAGCGGTCGATATATTTCAAACGCGAGAGAATGGCGAGAAACGTTGAAGTTTGATTGGTCATTGTAAGAAAGCTCCGTTCATGACCGTTTTACTGTACGTATGTAGCAAACCGGAGGTATTGCACTTTTGCCATATCGTCTATGACTTCGACTTCTGGGCCGCCTTCGAGATCGTACCAAGCGCCATCAGGCGTTTGATAACCAAAGGGGTTGAGGGCAGGAACCTTGCTGAAGTATGTCAGATTTGCTTTGTCGCGTTCGGTTAAAGGAGCTCCGATAATCTGTTTAACCGAGGCACCGAGGTAATTTAGGCTCATGTTGGACTGCATGTCGTTCTGCTCGTTGCCTGCAATGTCGTAGTTGGCCCACACGACATAGGCTGTGTGGAACATTCTCTGCTGATGCAGGATCTCATCGGTGTCTCCACCGTAGATATTGTGGTTGAACCAGTCGGTTAAATAGGGCTGATGGTCACCAAAGAATACGAGTACTGTTGGCTCATCCAGCTCCGAAAGCATGCTGACAAGATATTCCAAGTCCTCATCAGACGCTTGAATGCAGCTCAGATATTCATTCATCTGACGATTACCCTCGTCATCAAGCGCATCGGAGTGGTACGTCGTCAGTTGGTCAGCAGAAATGTTGTTCTGGTCATAACCGCTGTGGTTTTGCATGGTTACGTCAAAGATGAACTGAGGCTGATCGCTCTGCTCAAGAACATCGATTACTTTTTCATAGGTAGCAGCATCGGTAACGCCACTGTGAAGAGTCTCGGCGCCCTCAAAGCCGGTGATATCTATGAATTGATCAAAACCAAACTGTTCATAGACAGTTTCGCGATTCCAGTTGCTTGCAAGATTGGGGTGAATAGCGGTTGTGGCATAGCCAATATCTGAAAAATCCTGCGCCATGTTGGGAACACCCTCAAGGTCATACGTAGCATAGGGGTGTTTGCCATAGCCAATAAAAGCGCAAGAATTGCCCGTGAGGAACTCAAATTCGCTGTTGCATGTGCCACCGCCATTAACAGAAACGGTAAGATTGCCGCGCTGCGCGGTGCCGGTAAGCCCAGAATTAAAGTAGGTAGGACCTTCGTATCCAGCCCAGAGATCTTCAAAGGTGGAGAGGTCGGCAAACGACTCGTTCATTACTACGACAACATTTGGTTGTATGGCTTCAAACTGCTCTTCTGCAGCTTTGCGGTTTTGATCTTGACTTGCGGCTTCATCATAAGCACTGGCAGCCTCTGCTTCAATGCGCTCGGCATCTTCTGCGCTATAGCCCTCGGGCTTTTCGATGGGCATAGATTGCATGCCAGAAAGGAAGGTAGGAATAAAGCCTTGTTCGCAATAAGAGAGCAGCAGGCGAGAATTATTCCAGTAATCCATAACAATGTCGTAGTCGAGGCGCAGGTTTACCGAGGTGTATCCCTGAACACCGAGCGCGACGATAAGAGCAGATACGGCCAGTCTGCCAAGTACACGCATCCAACTTTTTCCGCCACGAAGCACAGGGCGAGCAAATGAGCAGATAAAGAAAGCCAGGGATGCGCAGGCGAGCGCAATCATGCAGTTATTGGTAAACACATAGCGATAACCAGTAGAAACAGCCGCTGCGGTGGGCGCTGCTAGAATATCGCCAGGTAGCAGTGCCTGTCCGCGGAATTGTGCGGTGAAGTATTGCACCATGCCGATAATCGCACAGATAAGTACCAGCACTGCCATACCGCCGCCGTGTCCTTGGCAAAGGGACAGCATGATTACCATGGCGCCAATAAGAACGGCAGCCTGGATAGCAATAGAAAGTGGGTTGGTGGGGAAGAGCCACTCGCTCCAAGGCAGATCTATTGCCATAAAAGCAAGTGCTGCAGCACCAATAATGACGAGCATGTCTATGCCAAGTGCACGCAGATTGATAGGCGAAGCCTTTGCTGAAGACTGCTTTGATGAGGAATTCTTAGTGTTGTTGGCAGAACTGTCCTCGGGTTCTGCTTTGGGTGCATGCGGTAGATGTACATATAAGGTGAGAATTCCACAAACAAGCGTAATAAGACAGACAACCACAAACACAACAGGCGAGGTGCCGGCTGCCTGCAGAAAACAGCTTACAGTTGCAAGCACAAGGAGGGCGAATTGAGGTGCCACCCATACAAATACTGAGCGAGGAATAGGAGCATTTGCTTCGCGGTACTTTTTCACGAAATAGAAGCAGCCAGCAATGAGTGCGACAATTGCAAGAAGCGGAATAAGTGCTGCTATGCCGGGAAGCGCTGGACTTGCAGATGGAAGACTTGGTTCGATCTTATCTGTGGCGGTCATAATCTTGGAATGCGTCCTTTAATACAAATCGTGGTGTAATGTTACGGATTGCTCATGTTATGCGTTCGTAAGTATGACACTGTAGAGCTTTTATCCTACGGATTTGTCGTAAAGCCTAGACCTGCAAAAAGATTCCGCGTTCGTGGTGCGGTAATGCCGTTTGGCTTTCTATTCTGGTGAAGTGCTTGTGGAGGTCTTAACACTTCAGATGAGGTATCTCGCTGTTTTTGTACATCCTGAGTACCATATCTTTTCAGATAAGACGAAGTAGACCTAATAAAGAGCGAAAGGCGGACACGTGGCCGAGTTCATCTACCAGATGTATCAGGTTCGTAAGACTCACGGCGACAAAGTCATTCTTGACGATGTGACCATGGGATTTTACCCGGGAGCAAAGATCGGCGTTGTGGGTCCTAACGGTATGGGTAAGTCTACGCTTCTGCGTGTAATGGCTGGG
>URWR01000110.1 GCA_900551595.1 uncultured Coriobacteriaceae bacterium | reverse complement strand
ATAAGGTTGCAGCCAAGCACTGCAGCGAGAGTGAAACCAAAGAAGAAAGAGAGCCAATCGGTAGGCTTATTGATAACTTGCTTCAGCAGGATAGCGATACCAACGCAAGGAAGCAGCGAACCAACGGTGAACAGTGTCTTCAGAGCCAGGCTGTCCATAGGCAGTGAATTCAAGACATCGGATACTGCCGTGCCACCAACTTTCACAATGATCAACGTTGGCAAGAATGAGCAGATGAGGTGCGAAATCCAAGGCAGAACCATATCGACAAGATAGAGCTTGTGCGTATCGCCCTTTTCAAGCCATTTCCAACCCATGGACTGCCAAATCAGGTTGAGCGTAGCGGTGCCATAAAACAGGATTGCACCGAGTGTGCCGCAAGCTGCACCAAGAGTAGTTGCAGTGCCAATAGCAGCTGGGCTGCTTGGATCAATAGCAAGTTCAGGATTGCTCTTAATTGCAATCATTGCCAGAGGAATACCAATGTAGCATGCTGCACGAACATCAGCAGAAACCGTGCCACCAGGGGTAACCAGTGCGATATAAACCACCTGAATAGCAGTACCGACAATAATGCCGAGTGTAATATCGCCCAAGATAATGCCGACCACCAAACCGGCAACGAGGGGTCGACCAAGGGTGTAGTTACCAATGGTTGTACCGCCCATACCTGGCATTGATGCCAGGCAGGCAAACACACCAAGCAGCGCCGCTTGGAACCAACTAATCTCCATTACAAACCACCTTTCCCGTTCTTGTCGTTCTTTTCATCAATCGACTGAGAAATCAACGGGGATTTTCTGAGCCGACGAAGACCCTAGAAACCAAACTGACCGCGGAATTTGTCCCATGTGCCCGTCTCTTTGTCTGGAATAAGACGGAAGTCAACGGTGTAGCCCTTTTGAGAAATTGCCTCGAGCGCCTCGGCTTCTTCCTGCGTAATAGACTGGTTGTTGCCAATCTTGGTAGTACCGGGTCGGTCGTTGCAGGGGCCCACAATGACGGTCTTAACGTCATCAGGAACAAAGCCAAAATTCACAAGGATCTCTGCCATATCCACGGGATTCTTTGTAATCAGGAAGTAGCGGGTGTTGCTATTACGGACAACATCTGCCTTTTCCTTAAAGTGATCCATCGTCCAGACAAACGTCTTCTTGTCTGGAGCGGCGCTTTTATAAGCACTTTTCAGTACCGGATTTGAAGCAGCAGCATCATTAACGGCAATAATGCCGTCACAGGGGTATTCCAACGCCCATCGAGTTACGGTCTGACCGTGGATCATACGGTCGTCAATACGGACAAATGAAACTGACATACCTTCTCCTTGCTCTTAGAGGTCTTCTTCCTCGTCGTCATTGCTTTCGAGGTCGAGCTCAACGGCGTACATTGCAGCTTTTCCTTCCGAAAGCATTGATTCGCACAATGCATCCACGTCATCTGTTTGAAGATCGAGAGCACAGGTGAGTGCCATCGGCACATTCATGCCGCCAAAGGCGCGTGTATTTGCCAAAAGACCATGAGCGGAGAGAGTAGCAAGCGCATTCGTGAGCGGCGAGCCGCCGATTAAATCGCCTAAGACAATTACTTCGTCATCTGGAGTAATAGGAGCAATAACGTCCTCAAGCTCAGCTGTGTATTCTTCGGAGCTTTCTCCATCGCGCAAACTGCAGCTCAAAATGTCGTCATGCTTGCCTGCAAGCATATCGAGCACACTGTGTAGCCCAGGTGCGTACGTTCCATGGCTTACCAATAACAGATACCGCATCCATCTTCCCTTCCCGCCATTGCAATGGCTTTATTTCAGGGCTCTCGCTGATGGATTTGATTGTCATCATTAACTATTGTTATGTGAATGAAACTATTGCCACTGGTAACTATCTATCGGTTAACGGTAGCAATTATCTAAATTGGCCTATTTTACCTGCGGACTTGATATTGCTTCTTTTTTAGATAAGCTCCCGCGCTTTATTGCGTAAGGGATACGTAAGACTTTGCAGTTGTTGGGGCTGACTTGTTTTTATCTACAAATAATGAAAAGAAAGGCGCGTCTCTGTAGCAAAAGACCATACGCGTCTCACACATAGTGACAACTAAAAATTTGAAGGTGGGATAGCAATGAGCGAATTCAAAGACGTACTAACCTCATCCCCTAACCCCTTACCTTCTCACAGCTCTCTCTTTTCATTCCAGAACTCACCAAAGAACGCTGCTCTGCGAAAAAAGGTTTGGGTTATTGGTGGCATTGCGGTTGTTGTAACAACAATAGCTGGAATCGTTGTATCTGAATTCGTTCCACAAGAAATTGTGTCAGATGCGATATGCGCACTTACCTGTGGCTTATCACTTACCATCATTGGCTGCTTGCTTGCAGCAAGCATCGTGAGCGGCAACTGGTCGGTGAGCCACGAATGCTACGGAAGCCGCAATGCAGGTTTTGGCCTTGGCGGTGCTGCTACCGTATGTGTTGTCTTGCTTGTCCTTGGTATATCCGGACTCAGCTTTGGCCTTACGCAGCTGTTCACGCTTCTCTAGGTAAAAAATGGACCAGCAAAAGCGCTGGTCCATGTAAGACATTGTTCATTAAGCAAACTGACTTGCATAGAGTTCTGCGTATGCCCCACCGCGAGCAAGCAACTCTTCGTGGGTTCCCTGTTCAATAATGGTTCCATGATCCATGACCAAAATAAGATCGGCATCCACAATCGTTGAGAGTCGGTGAGCAATGACAAAACTCGTACGATTCTCCATAATGGCTTCCATAGCACGAACAATAGCCTGCTCGGTGCGTGTATCCACGCTAGAGGTTGCCTCATCAAGAATGAGAATAGCCGGATCACAGAGCATGGCGCGAGCAATGGTAAGCAATTGGCGCTGGCCTTGGCTTACGCTATCGGCATCCTCAAGCAGCATAGTGTCATAACCCTTGGGCAAAGTACGAACAAAGAAGTCAACACGCGCTGCTTTTGCCGCAGCCTCAACTTCTTCTCGTGTCGCATCGGGCTTGCCGTACGCAATATTTTCAGCAATGGTCCCTTCAAAGAGCCATGCATCCTGAAGGACCATACCAAACTGCCTGCGCAGATTTGCTCTTGTAAGGGCATGAGTGTCTACGCCATCCAGTGTAATTCGCCCACCATCCACTTCATAGAAACGCATGAGAAGATTGATGAGTGTCGTCTTTCCTGCACCCGTCGCGCCAACAATAGCAATCTTTTGACCAGGCTTTGCCTCAAGCGAAACATCATGCATAAGGATGCGATCGGGATCGTAGCCAAAACGCACATGCTCAAATTTGATAAGCCCCTCAACAGATTCTGGCAGCTTTGCCGGATGGACTGGGTCAGGCTCAATCTCTTCTTCGTCAAGCAGCACGAATACGCGCTCTGCGCCCGCAAGAGCACCCTGCAGCATATTCACCGTAAGGGAAAGCTGTGTTAATGGCTCGGAAGCTTTGTTCATGTACTGGAAGAATGCCTGAAACACGCCGACGGTAAGCTGTCCGGTCATGAGCATACCGCCTGCAATAAGACCGATCACTACCTGTGCAATACGACCAATAAAACGGATCGCAGGCCCTACCGCGTTGGTGAGAAAATCGGCAATGCAGCTCGAATCAGACAATTCTCGCGAAAGCTTTGCCATCTGCTCTTCGCTTGCCTCATCGCGACCAAAAGCCTTAATAACCGCACGGCCACTATAAGCTTCCTCAACAAAGCCGGTAAGAGCACCCTGGTCTGCTTGGCGCTTAGTTGCCACGCGCAGGGTTAACCCAGCAAAATACTTTGTAAGCAGCGCACTAATGCTCATGAAGGCAATAAAAATGAGTGAGAGCATGAGGTTGTAGCGCAGCATCATAATAACCGAGCCAACAACAGAACCAGCAGCAATGAGCAGCTGCAGAACACCGCGCTGCAGAACCTCAGACACCTTGTCGAGGTCGTTGGTAACACGACTAATGGTGTCTCCAGGCTGATGCCGGTCGTAGTAGGAAAGCGGCAGACGCGAAAGCTTCTCAGCAATCTGACGCCGTAAAGACAGATTGAGGCGTTCGGCAAAACTTGCCATTACGAACGTCTGGATGGAGTAGAAAATCCAAATCATGGTCCAAATACCAAAGAAGATCAGGATTTGGATACCGCCGTTCTCGAACGAAACGGTAAATTGCTCGCCTGCTGCGTGAGCAGCCTGAATTTTTGCCCAAAACTCATCGATAACATGGCCGCTATAAATGGGCGGAATAAGGTTTGTGATGACGTAGAAGATTGTGCTGATAATAGCTACAACAATACGCCAGCGCTCACCCTTCGCAGCTTCCCAAAGTCGACGGGCTGTTTTCCAGGCGTTCTGCGGTATTTCCGCCTCTTCCGGATCGATATTGGTAACGCGTCGAAGCGTGCTTTGCTTCTTGAGTTTCTTCTTATCCTGCTCGTTATGCATGGGCGTCTCCCTTCTTTGCTTGGGAGTCTGCAATTGCCCGATACACAGGGCATGTTGCCATGAGCTCGTCGTGTTTACCCAAACCCACTATGGATCCATCCTTCAGTACCACGATTTGATCGGCGTCATGAATGGTGCTCACACGCTGAGCAATAATGAGTGTCGCTGCATTCTTCAGCTCAGGCGAAAGAGCTCGACGGAGCGCCGCATCGGTTTTGAAATCCAACGCTGAGAAGGAATCATCAAAGACATACAGATCTGTATTGCGGACAAGTGCGCGGGCAATTGCCAGTCTTTGTCGTTGGCCTCCTGAAAAATTGGTGCCGCCCTGAGCGACCCGTGACGCAATGCCGTCAGGGAGTTCACGAACAAATCCTGCCTGAGCAATATCGAGCGCATGTAACAGCCGATCGGTGCTTGCCTGCTCATCACCATCGCGAAGGTTCGACTCGATTGTGCCGCTAAAGAGCCAAGCTTTCTGAGGGACATAGGCAATATGTGCACGAAGATCCTCCTGTGCAACATCACGCACGTCAGTTCCTAAGAATCGCAGCGCACCATGGGTAACCTCATGAAAACGCAAAAGCATCTTTGCAATGGTCGACTTGCCCGAACCAGTATTTCCGATAATGGCGGTCACCTGGCCACGCTTGATCGAAAAGGTCAGATCGTGGAGGGTGTCTTCGTCGGCGTCGTCAAAGCAGAAGCTCACATGGTCAAAGGCAACAACTTCCTCGCCTGGTTCTCCGGTTCCATCAGTCAGCTCTACTGGATCATCAGGATCCTCAATTGAAGGTTCAAGACCTATGACCTGCCCCACGCGTGCGAGGCATGCCAATGCCCTTGGAATAGAAAGCATGGCAAACTGAGCCATCATCAGGAAGAACATGATGAGCATGGCATATTCAACGATTGCCGAGATAGAACCAATCTGCATGGCCCAAGCGCCCACACGATCAATGCCAACCCAGATGAGCAAAGCCTCGACAGCATTCATCAGGAAGAACGAAAGGCTGTCGGTAACGGCAAATACCATGTTTACCTTAATGGCATTGTTGGCATAGTCGGTAAATGTTTCATCGAGGCGCTTGCGCTCGTATTTTTCTTTACCAAAAGCCCGAATAACGCGCACGCCCGTTAAGTTCTCACGCACGCGCACATTCATGCGGTCGATAAACCCTTGAAGGCGCGTAAAAATAGGAGCCGAAATAATAACGCCAACTACGCACACCGCAAGCGTTGCAAACGTAACCACGAGCAACACTTGACCCATAAAGACATCAATCGAGAATGCCAGTGCAACTGAAATGGCACACATGATAGGCACGGGCAAAATCATAAGAATGGCCATCACCAGTGACTGCTGAATTACATTGATGTCAGAGTTGGTTCGCGTGATCATCGAGC
>URWR01000109.1 GCA_900551595.1 uncultured Coriobacteriaceae bacterium | reverse complement strand
GACCCACGGAACTGCGACAGGGGGAGGGCCCAATGTTCAGCTCATATCGTCTGTTTGTCACCAATATCCGACAACATGACCTCTCTTCCGAAAGCTCAAACCGAGTGAAATCGAGCCAGCACAAATAGGACAATGAGAGGAGCGGGCATGAAAAACGCAGTCAGTACATCGAAGCCGGCTACAGATATTCCTTCATCGGGGCGTCGTCGGGCAGTAGCAGCCCTACAGGTATTCGCAGGAGGCGCCTGCTACGGTGCAATGGCCACCACATACAAGCTCGCCTACGCAGCAGGTTTTACCTCCGCACAGGTGGTGGCAAGCCAAGCGTGGTTCGGTTGTTTGTTCTTCATACTTGCAACAGTTGTGCAGCGAGCACGCGGCAGACACCTGGCTCGCCTTGAGGGCATGCAGGTGCTCAAGCTCATGGGACTCGGTGCCCTCACGTGCATCACGTCGATTCTGTACTGCTACGCCATGAGCATACTTCCCGCACCCGTAGCGCTCACACTGCTGTTCCAGTTCACCTGGATGGGCCTTGTCTGGCAGACCATCATGACGAAGCGTGCACCCAAGCCCCTCGAGATCGTCTCGGCTGTAATTATCGTGTTCGGCACCGTGTTCGCAAGCGGTGTCTACAAAACGGGACTTTCCGGCTACGATCCCATCGCTCTGGCCTGCGCCTTGGGCGCAGCTGTAACTTGCTCGCTGTTCGTCACATTATCAGGCAAGGTCAAGGTAGACTGCTCCAACGAGCAGCGAGGTGTCATCGTGTGTCTCGGTGCCGGCATCATGTCGCTCATCGTATGTCCGGACTACCTCATCTCCGGTATTGTTTTCCAAGGTATCTTGCCCTTCGCTGCTATTGCAGGATTCTTTGGTCTCACGTGTCCGGTACTGCTCTTCGGGCTAGGCTCACCGCATCTGCCTGCAGGCCTCTCCACTGTTATGGCCTCAGCAGAACTTCCCGCCGGCCTCTTCATTGCAATGATTGTGCTTGGCGAACCACTCGGTCCCATTGAGTGGCTGGGTGTGGCCATCATCCTTGCTGGCGTATGCCTTGCGCAGCTACCTACATCAAAAGCAGTCTCTAGCACCACGCAGTAATCCGGTTTTACACTATTTCCACCCTTTTGCCACGGGTGCACCCGAGCGCGTGCGTACCACAATGCTCACGCCGAGAGCCACAGCGATCAAGCCAGCCATGCATCGTATACAGGCATCAACGGTTGGATTATGTCCTATGCCCAGAACCGATAAGATTGCCTCTTGTGTGAGGGAAAGTGCGATAAGTGAGCTTGCCAAGCTTATGATTCTGAGAGCCTTTTCAATTGCCGTCTTTGCTCCACGCGTTTGGATAAGATGCATGACATTAAGGCCGATTTCCACAAACGTGAACACAACAATCGCAAATGCTGCTGTTCGTGGATAGTTCCTCATCGATGGATAAAAAAGTGCCCATGACGCGTATATCACGTAGCACACACTTGCCGTCATGAGCATGATACCCGCAATACGAGCATAACGACGAGATGACCCAGAACCAGCACGCACCGCGCCTGTTGCCGTAATCAAACGGGATGCACCCATACCCACGGTGTACAACCCGTTCACGCACACAAAAATCGACATACCGAGCACACCTGAAATGACCTTGCCTAAACCAATGAGGGTATGCCATATGCCTAAAACCGTTGCCAGATAAAGGGCTCGTACGGTTGAAGGGTCAAAATCCTTCCGCACCTTCTCATTGGCATCACGTGCCGTATCAAACAGATTGGCAACTTGTTGCTTGTCAGTATGGTTCCTGCGGGTCTTATGTTTCATAGCTACCGTCACCGACGCTTGTTGTGTTTATGCTGCGCGCCTCCGAAGCTCAACCATCCATTTCTCCGGAAGAAGATAATTTCACCGATAATAACAACAAGGCAGAGCACGATCACAATTGGATAGCCCCAGGGATTATTGATAAGCCCCATATGCGGGAAGTTCATGCCGTACCATCCCGTGATAAACGTAAGGGGCATCGCAATCGTAGCCACTACCGTAAGCCACTGCATCACATTGTTCTGGCGAATGTCAATGCTCTCCTGATACAGACTGTGCACCTGAAGACTGTAGTCCTGCACCGATTCAAGGCGCACTGAAAGACGGCTAAGCTGGCGCTCGAGCGCACGAAGATGCGTACGTTCCGCCGATGTTACAAAGGAAAGTTCCTCTTCTAGGATCTCCTCAACGAGATCGGACATGCCTTGGTAGAACGTATCGAGTCCGAGCAGTTTACGCGTGTCATCCATCATTTTTCCGCGATCGATGCTCACGTTGCCTTCTAAGATCTGATCCTCAAACAGTTCAAAGTCCTCATGCACAAGGGAGAGCTCAGTGGGATGATCGCGTAAGAGCTCTCTCAACACAGCACACAGTGCTCCCGCAGAACCGGAGACAGACACTTTGTTGTCCACCGCACGATTGAGCGCAGCCATACACACCTCGTGCCCGTCTACCAAAAGCAGCCGATGAGCACTCAGTACGAATCCGAAACGCCAAGCGCCTGCAGGAGCCACTATCACTCCCACCACACCAGAGGCAACACGTTCAGCAAAGGGAATTGCTGCATGTTTGAGTTGGGCAAGCACACTGCGATGCTCAGGTGCAAGCTCAGAAACGGATGAGATATCACATGACATTTCAACTTCAACTGCTCCATCTTGCGAACCAGGAGCAAGATGCCCATTTTCTATATGCCAGAACTTTCCCATGCGTATCGCCTCCGACGCGATAATTGCATCGATTATCTGTAACAACCTGCTACTACCCTTGCGCCCGTACCAATTCGACAGGTGTACCATGGAATTAGCATAGAGCTTGCATTAACAGGGATGTGTGTAAACGTGGCTGACGACCAAGGTAAGCAGAAGCAGCAAGCAGCCAGCGCAGCGCGACCCCCACTCATGCACGTACTAGCTAAACTGCTTCGAAAAACCTTACCCGCTTCAGCATTCTTTATGGTCCTCTTTTGGACCATTTCTGGACTCTTCGGCATTGCGCACGTTATACCGGCACTGTGCTATACCGCTTTGTTCAACTCGCGCCTTCATGCGTATAACTCACCAGCTCAATATGCTCACTTCTTTGGCATGAGCATACTTACGCTCGTAGCAGCACGCATAGCAACGCTCAACATACCGCTGTGTATTGTGACCAACATTGCGATGCCATTTGTCTTCTTGTACATGCGTTCGTCGCAGTTCACTCCGATGCGCTATTACCGCTACCTCATGCTTTTTGTATTCCTGCAACTCAAGCCACAGCTTCTTGATAATTTTTGGAAAGAGCTGATGGTGATAGGAACGTGTTGTATTGCACTCACAGTCGTCCTCATTATTGCAGGTCGTGTACTCCATACATCTGACCAGTGCACGGCTCGCTTGCATGTACTCATTAACCAACTCGCCGATGCGCTTGAACATCTTTCAAATAAAACTTCCAGCAATGCCCCACAAGATGAGTTTCTTCAGCTTCATGCTGACTTTGTTAAGCTCACGGACGATGCGCGTAAGAACGCAGGGGTTAATCCTCGAATGCGCGTTGTGCTTGATATGTATGCCATGCTCGCTGAGCGGACGGCATATCTGGTAGGACAGTTCAAGTGGGATGAAAACAAAACGAGCTCCTATGCAGCCGACCTGCATAAACTTGCAAAACTTACACGCAAGGCGAGCTGCTCAACTAAAAGTGCACAACGATCAGAAGCTATCACCCATGTAGAAGCGCTTTTGTCCGAAGCTCATACGATTCAGGACGAGGATTTTAGACGCTTCTTTTGCAGTTATCTCCATATGATCTTGCTCGTATTGCGTGAACCAAACCAGCATACAAACCGTATTTGGCGCATGTCTCCCCGACTCAGAATTCGGGTTGCGTCATTTTACAAGCACCCCTCAATCAGCTCATTTGAACTGAGCTTTTCGGTGCGGTGTGCCATTGTGCTTACCGTAGGATTTACCATCAGCTTGGCCTTTCCTATAAGCCATCTGTATTGGTTCCCAATTAACGCTTTTCTTCTCACACAACCCTATCCTGCGGAGAGTATGCGGCGTATGCGCACCCGCACCCTGGGCACCGTCTTAGGCTGCCTATTTGTCCATATGCTTTCGACGCTCTCGCTGCCTCTTTGGGCTGTGTTGGCCGTTTGCATGATACTTGTGATGGGCAGATACGCGAGCACACAAGGAAAAACACCTATGGCGTTCTTTGGGTCTTCGTATGCCCTATCAATAGTGTCTCTTTCCACTGGTGAACGCTATGCCATCTTTATGCGACTTGTATGTCTCATTGCAGCCGTGATATTCGTGTTTATCGTCACGCGTCTCATTGTGCCCACAAGTGACCGCGCGCTCTTCCGCGCAAACTTAGATGAGCTCTTTACCCTCATAGAAAGTTATTGGGCGCTGCTACGTGCAAGTCTTCATACGAACATTAATGCAGTTACATCGAGTGAAGCGATATGGCATATGCACACAGTGCACGCACAGGCAGCTTCCTATGTAAATGCGCTCCCGCAGTCCACAAGTGAAGGGAAAAACTATCATGATGCTGCGCAGCATGTGCTTGCCTGCCAGCGTAAGCTTACCGTTGGGCTTGAGCAGCTGAATTATTTCATCCGCTTGGACGGAGCAAGTAAGCAGGAGTACCCGACACTTGAGCAGTTTATGACGATTGCCGAAGCGTGCAGCAATCCTTTTGTTGCAGACAAACGGCTTGAAACCGCAGAAAATCTTGTAGGAAAGCTTCAGGAAGAAGAGTTGCGCGCCTTGCTCAATCAATACCTTACACGTGCAAAATCTTTAGCAACAGCGCTCGATCACCTCAATGAGACCGCATCAGCTTGTCTCAAGGCTAGATAACGAACCACCAATTTCAGGTGCGCGGAGTTCACGCGAACCGAAATTGGTTTCGGTACGAAGCTGCCATTCAGCCCTACACACTCCACTCCAAGAGCTTTCCCAAGAAGCGCTTAAGCTCGGGAGTTTTTGGCGCTAAGAAGATCTGCTCGCTTTCTCCGTACTCTGCAAGTTTTCCGCCCGAAAGAAATGCCACTTTATCGCAGGCATGGCGCGCAAAGCCCATTTCGTGTGTCACCGTAATGAAGCGTGTTCCTTCATCTTTGAGATCGCGGAGAAGATCCAGCACTTCGGTGGTGTACTCCGGATCGAGTGCCGAAGTAGGTTCATCCAAAAGCAGCATTCGAGGCCGTGGTGCCACTGCCCGTGCAATCGCCACACGTTGACGCTGACCGCCTGAAAGCTGTGCCGGGCATTTATCTCCCTCACCTTCTAAGCCAAAGCGCTTCAGCAGCTCATCGGCACGCGCGGAGGCTTCATCTGCACTTAAACCATGTACGGTGCGCAGCGGCAAGGCAATGTTTTCATGCGCGGTCAGATGGTGAAAGAGTCCACCATCCTGAAAAACAAACCCCAAGCTTGCTCGATAGTGCACAAGCGTCTCTTCATCGTGAGGTACGGGCTCGCCGTCTAGCAAAACCCGCCCTGAGCTCGGAACAAGAAGGCCACCTAAAATGCGCAGGAGTGTGGACTTGCCACCACCTGAAGGACCAATAATGGCAAGTGTTGTCACCTCATCATCAAAATCAATTCCATCGAGTACCACAGTGTCACCAAAGGCACGTGTGATGGCCTCAAGCTGCATGCGCATAGTCGAGCTTCCTCTCGAAGTATCGGCTCACAAACATTATGGGAAGCGTCAGTGCCAGATATACCCCTGCTAAGAACAAATAGGTTCCAAAGAGGTTAAAGGTGGCGGCACTGATTTCTTGCATGGTCTGTGTGAGCTCAATTACGGCAATAGCCGAGAGCAATGACGAGTCCTTCACCA
>URWR01000108.1 GCA_900551595.1 uncultured Coriobacteriaceae bacterium | reverse complement strand
GGGTTGTCGATACAATAGCGACAATAGTGGGTGCGCTCATTATTTCTCTCTTTGTGAGACAAAGGCTTGAGAGAAAAGGAAAGACTCATGGCTAACGATTATCTTGTCATCATCGATATGCAAAACGACTTTGTCGATGGATCACTCGGAACACCCGAGGCATGCGCCATTGCGCCGGCTGTTATCGAAAAAGCGCGCATCTTCGATGGCACTGTCGTGTTCACGCTGGATACGCATGGAAGCAATTATGCCTCTACACAGGAAGGTCAGCACCTGCCTGTTACCCACTGCATTAAGGGAACCGCCGGTTGGCACCTTATCCCCGAGCTCGAAGAAGTGCGTCAAGCACGCAATGCCCGTGTATTTGAAAAGCCAACGTTTGGCTCAACGGAACTCGCGCAGTGGCTGGTTGAGCGCAATCAAGAAGACCCCATCACGTCTCTTGAATTTATCGGCGTTTGTACTGATATTTGCGTAGTGAGTAATGCACTTATGGTTAAAGCTTTCCTGCCAGAAGTTCCGGTACGTGTGGATGCCTCATGCTGTGCGGGTGTTACACCGCAGGCACATGATGCAGCCCTTGCCACTATGAGCAGCTGCCAAGTTGAAATACTAAACGGCTAAAACGGTCTTCTTCGGAAAGACTAGTTTTTCTTGTCCTCGTCCGTGTTGGCATGATGGGCTTCGAAGCGCTTATAAACAATACCGCCGATAATCGCCAAAAGCGCAGCGATAACAATGGCGATAATTGCCACGCGCACATTGCCATCGCCCACCGCAGATGCCGCAATGGTGGATGTCATAATTGAAGGCAGCCTGCCAAACGTTGCAAGAGCGATCATAACGGGGAAGCTGATACGGGTCAGTCCTGCGAAATAGGTTAGCCAGTCTTTGGGCGTTCCCGGAATCAAAAAGATGATAAGCATGAGCCCTTCGAGCTTACGAGAATTCCTAAGCCACGAATAACGCTCCAGTTGGGAACGGTCGAAGAACAACCCGACAATAGACCAGCCCCACCGCTTTACTGCCAAAAAGACAATGCTTGATGCAATAGCCGTAGCAATCATGCACAGCAGGGTGCCTTCCCAAAAACCAAAGGCATAGCCAAAGGCAAGTTCAACAGGTTCACCTGGTAAAAAGGCGAGAAAAATCTGGAGCGCATTAATACCCATGAGTGCCAGGCGACTTAAAACTGGATGCTCATCAACAAGTGCTCTTACAGCACCAGGATCGGAAACCCAGGCAATAAGACCTGGAACATATTTCCAGCAGAAAAGAGCAATGACTACCGCTAAGGCAATAGCCACACCAATGACAATATGCCGACGACGATGAAGTTCCGCGTCAGAAATGGTATCCATATCGTTGTCTGCCATGCCAACTCCTTATGACGCCCCTAGGGCAGCCTTTTGCTTGGAACAAAACTACAGGACAAATAAGAGCACCGCAAGAAACTGGCATACGCTTCCAGCCAACACCCACAGATGCCAAACGCTATGCATATAGCGCACATGCTTTAAGAGATAAAAGACGGTTCCCACCGTATAGCAAAGTCCTCCAGCAACCAGAAGTGCTAAACAACCTGGTTGTAAGGTTGTTAAAAGCTGTGGAAGACGAAAAACAACGAGCCACCCCATGACCAAATAAATAGTGATGGTTACCCAGCGAGGTTGTCGCTCGCGCAGAAACACCTCAACTCCAATGCCAATAAGGGCAAAGAGCCAAACGGCAATCATGAGAGGAACGCCACCTTGATTGAGCAAGGGCCCCAGCGTGAATGGAGTGTAGCTGCCTGCAATAAGAAGAAAGATGCAGCTATGGTCCAGCGTTCGTAAAACACGCTTGGCGGGGGGATACATAATTGCGTGGTAAAGCGTACTCATGGTGTATTCAAGCACGAGCGTCATGCCAAAAATAACAGCGGCAACAATATGTTCTGGCGGCCCACCGTCGATAACAGCTTTTACGATCAACAGCACTAAGCCAGCAACAGAAAGCACCGCTCCAAACCCATGTGATACGGCATTGGCTATTTCCTCACCAACGGTGTAGTCAGGAAGGCTGGTTCCATGGCTTTGCTCTTCTTTTATCTGGGGCTGAGTCTGCATGTCACAAGAATCCATTGTTTGTATTGATACTATGCTGTTCTTTTTGGAACGAGCTCAATAGCCTGTTTACCCGAAAGCGCCTCAATGGTGAACTCAAGCACCAATACACTATTTAAAGACCGATTAATCTCTTCGGAAGTTTCTTGAGCATGACCCGGCCAATAACGTTCACCAAGCACCATGAGTGAGCTACGAATATGCTCTGGATCGTCCACTACTCGAATATGGCCTAATGCAATAACGCTCCTAAAATACGTGGTAAGGCTCTCGGGAACCACCTTATCTGCATCTATCACACAAAACGAAGCTGCAGCACCTTCAGGTCCAACAGCACGAATAAGCTCAAGTTTATGACCTGCTGAAGCGCAATGAAAGATAAGCGTATTATCACGGCGCGCATGACTCAAAGGTACCTGGTAAGGACACCCAAGTTCGCTATCTGTAAGAGCAAGCACACCTGAGGTTGTACGATCAAGCACTTCGAGGCACTCATCTTGAGAAAGCGCCTGACGAGACCTGCGCATCTTGGGAAGATTCCACTTCGTTTTCTGTTCCTCGGCGCTCATGAAAACCCCTTTACTTACGCTCATTACTATTGCTTGTTACCCCATAATGAAAAAAGCTACATCCCAACCACAAAGCCTAAACATATTGTTCATAGAATAAGACACACACCGATACATTCGCATGCATAGCAAATCTGCAAAGCAGTTCTATGCGGTCTACGTAGCCCTGTAATAAGGAGAAACATGTTCAAGCTCAGGCGATATCTCCGAGGACATTACCTCGAATGCATCCTCGCGCCTGCATTTAAAGGCCTTGAGGCCATTCTGCAGCTGTTTGTGCCGCTCATTATGGCTCAAGTTATCGATGTGGGAATTGCACACCACAATGCATCTTATGTACTCCTTCACGGAGCAGCTCTCGTGGCTTTAGGACTCTTCTGTTATGTAGTCTCGGTTATTGCGCAGTATCTTTCGTCGCGTTTAGCCGCAAGCTGGGGCACTGCTCTGCGCAATGACCTCTACCACCACATCATGTCGCTCTCGCGCCAAGATATTGAGGCCTTGGGAAGGTCGAGCTTAGTTACGCGCCTCATCAATGACTCCCAACAGGCGCAAGACGGCCTTAACATGTTTTTCCGCCTGATCTTACGAACACCATTCGTGCTTGTCGGCACGGTAGTCTCCGCCCATTTAGTAGATGGGTTTGAAGGTGCCACGCTCATGGTGGCGATTATCCTTTCAGTTGTTGTCGTTCTTTCAATCATGCGTATAACAACACGCTTGTATCGGCGCGTGCAAGCTCGCCTTGACCACGTACAGCTCAAGACCGCAGAAAACCTGGAAGGCGTACGTGTTCTTCGTGCTTTCTGTCGCGAGGATGATGAGAAAAACACTTTCTCTCAGGCAGCAGTACGTGTTCGCAATTTACAGACGAAGAGTGCCAACATTGCTTCTCTGGTAAATCCTCTGACCTATACGCTGGTTAACTGCGGCCTCGTTGTCATTCTGTGGGTTGGCGGCATATGCATTAACGCCGGCTCTCTCTCGCAGGGACAGCTTGTTGCCCTGGTAAGCTATGTAACACAAGCTCTTGTAGAACTGCTCAAGCTTACTAACCTCATCACCATGCTCGCACGCGCTCAGGCATGCGCCGGCCGTATAAACGAGGTGTTCGCCGTTACCCCCTCGCTTGAGGATGGCACCGATCAGGCAAAACTTGCACCGAACGCTGCTGTGCTCGAGCTGCATGATGTTTCATTTGCCTACCCCGGGGCTGCTGGCAAAGCGCTGAGTCATATCGACCTCACCGCACAAGCTGGTGAGGTTATAGGTGTTATTGGCGGAACTGGCTCAGGCAAATCAACCCTCGCCAGTCTTATCATGCGCTTTTATGACGCAACCGAAGGTTCGGTGTGTGTGGGCGGCAAAGACGTTCGTACGATTGAACGCAAAAGCCTTAGACGGAGCGTGGGCCTCGTTGAGCAAAACCCGTCGCTCTTCTCTGGCACGATTGCCTCCAACCTGCGCTGGGGCAACCAAAAGGCTTCTGAAGAGGACCTTATGGAAGCCGTTGCTACCGCTCAGGCATCCGACGTCATCAATTCACGCGTCGAGAAGCTCGATGCTGCTGTTGAACAATTTGGACGCAATTTTTCCGGCGGGCAACGGCAGCGCCTTGCCATTGCACGCACAGTTGTCCGCCGACCAGCCATTCTTATTCTTGACGATGCAGCCTCGGCACTCGACTTTGCCACCGATGCAGCGCTGCGCCGATCAATCGCGCATGACCTCCACGACACCTGCACGATCATCATTTCTCAGCGCGTTTCTGCTGTGCGTTCTGCCGACAAGATCATGGTTTTAGATGGCGGATGTGTTGTAGGTATGGGAACTCACGATGAGCTGAAGCGAACCTGCGATGTTTACCGCGAGATCTGCGAATCACAACTTGTTGATGAGGAGGGATCGCGATGAGCACACTCAAAGCAACGCCTGGCACCCGTCGAACGCAATCCAAAACCGTTCGACGCCTGTTACGCCTCGTCGCAACTTATCGGCTTCGTCTTGTGGCCGTAGCATTCCTTGTGGTGCTTACCGTTGTTGGCACGCTTACGCTCCCCGTTTTAGCAGGCCATGCGGTTGACTGTGCAATTGGTCCCAACGAAGTTAACTTTGTAGAGCTTGCACATACCGTGCTGGCAATGCTCGCAACGATTGTTGGTACCTCAATAAGCCAGTGGGCACTCTACGTAGTTTCTAATCGCATTGCCTACGACGCTGTATATGACCTGCGCACACAAGCCTTTAACCACCTTCAGGAGCTACCTCTCTCTTATATCGATTCACATGAACATGGTGATCTGGCAAGCCGCATCGTAACTGATGCAGAGCAAGTGGCAGCTGGATTGCTGATGGGTTTCCAACAGTTCCCCACGGGCATTCTCACCATTTTGATAACACTTATCTTTATGTTTGCACTGAATGTGCAAATCGCCATTGTCGTAGCTTTGCTCACGCCCCTTTCTGTATGGGGAGCACAGTTTATTTCTTCTCACAGCTCACGGCATTTCTCTGGCCTCGTACACTATCGTGGCAAACTCACGGCTATGGCGGAAGAAACCATCGGAGGCATCTCAACGGTAGAGACTTTTACCATGGGAGAAAAACTTTCCGAAGAGTTCTCCAATGTCGATAAGAAGCTTGGTGAAGAGAGCTTCCGTGCTGTCTTTTTCTCATCTCTCGCAAACCCAACCATGAGATTCGCAAACGCATTGGTATACGCGGCTATTGGCATATTTGGCGCGTTTGTAGTTATCTCTGGAGGCATCACCGTTGGTGGGCTCACCACCTTCTTGGGATATGCCGATCAGTACGCCAAGCCGTTTAATGACATCACAGGCGTGGTTACCGAGCTGCAGAACTCGATTGCGTGCGCCAGACGTTTATTCTCCCTCATTGATGAGGACGCTCAAATTCCAGAGCCTTCAAATGCACAAACGCTTTCCAAGGTGGAAGGCAATGTCAAGCTCGATCATGTGGGCTTCTCCTACGATGGCAAAACGTCAGTACTTACCGACGTGGATCTGTCAGTTCGTCCAGGTCAGCGTATTGCTCTTGTCGGCAAAACCGGATGCGGCAAAACCACTCTCATGAACTTACTCATGCGTTTTTATGACGTTTCAAAAGGTGCTATCTGCATTGATGGTGTGGACGTGCGCGAGTTAACGCGAGCGAGTCTGCGGATGAGCTGGGGCATGGTGCTGCAAGATACTTGGATTCATCATGCCACGGTACGC
>URWR01000107.1 GCA_900551595.1 uncultured Coriobacteriaceae bacterium | reverse complement strand
CAAACGATGCACCCGCCTCAACAGCCAGCTCACATGCACGAACCTTCTGCTCATCAGTAAGCAGGCAGGTCTCGATGATAACTTTGACGCACTTGCCATCAGCTGCAGCAACTACACCTGCAATATCATCACGGACTGCATCATCGTCGCCATCAAGAAGCCAACCAATATTGATGACCATATCAACTTCATCAGCACCATCGGCAACGGCACGAGCAGCCTCATGAGCTTTAGACTCGGGCGCCATGGCTCCCAGCGGAAAACCAACAACACAGCAAACTTTGACGCCGCTGTTTGCAAGACGTTGAGCACAAAGTGGTACCCAGCATGTATTTACACACACCGACGCAAAGCCATACTCAATTGCTTCGTCACAAAGCTGCTCAATTTGAGATTTTGTAGCATTTGCTTTGAGCAGTGTGTGATCAATTATGCTGGCAAGGCTCACGATAACAGCCCCCTCACAGTTTCCTTAAAGTCGGCAGCGGTGAGTTTGAATTCCTTCTGCAGGAAGTCAGCGCTACCAACCTGGCCAAAGCGCTCACATACGCCATGGCGCTTAAAGGGTACTGAGATGCCATTCTCAGCAAGTACTGCTGCGACCGCATCTCCCAAACCGCCAACAACACCATGGTTCTCAATGGTTACTACGGCCTTTTTGCCAGCAACCTCAGAGAGAATAAGCTCGGTATCAAGCGGCTTAATGCAGAACATATCAATAACTTCAACGCTCAGGCCCTCAGCAGCAAGCTCCTCAGCAGCATCAAGTGCGTCATGCACGAGCTGACCTGCAGCGATAAGAAGAACGTCACTACCCTCGCGGATAATGTTGCCCTTGCCCATCTCGAAGGTTGAACCCTCCTCATACAGGCGGTGGCAACCCTTACGAGCTGCGCGGACATAGTGGACACCCTCGTCCATCTTGGCAAACTCGCGGATAACCCATTCCATCTCGACGTCATCGGCAGGATCGCAAACAACAGAGCCGGGAATAGTCCTCATAACAGCAACATCTTCCCAGGTGGTGTGGGTGCCACCATTTGCTGCAACCGTAAAGCCAGGGTCAGAGCCATAGAGATTGATGGAGTTATGAGCGTATGCACCAGACAGATAGATCTGATCAAATGCACGACGAGCAAAGAAGGGACCAAAGGTGTGAGCAAACGGAATAAAGCCCTCAGAGGACAGACCCGCTGCAACACCTACCATGTTTGCCTCAGAAATGCCGCACTGAACATAGCGCTCGGGGTTGGTCTCGCCCAGCTTGGAGGTACCACTTGCACCGCCAAGGTCTGCCTCGAGGCAAACAACCTTGTCATTTGACGCCATAAGATCCTGCAAGGTAGAAACAAAAACAGAACGAGGAGCACGTCCTTCTTCAGTGTGATCTTTGACAAGAGTGAACACTTATGCCTCACTCCCTTCAATGAACTCGTTGAGCTGACGCAGCGCCTCGTCGGCAGCAGCTTTGCAATCAGGATCGCTGAACTTCACAGAATGGTTGCCTGGATAGGTCTCAAAGAATGGAATACCTGCACCCTTGACCGTATCAAGCACAATGCAAACCGCACTGTCTTTGACATCTTCTGCCCACGTTACAGCAGCATCCACAGCCTCAATATCCTGGCCGTTTACGCGCACCGTCTCAAAACCAAAGGCGCGCATTTTCTCGGCGATATCAAACGGATTAATAACGTCCTCAAGAGCACCGTCGAGCTGACGCTTATTCCAGTCGATAATCACAATGCAGTTATTGAGCTTGTAGTTAGCAAGATACTGGAATGCCTCCCAGCACTGGCCCTCATTCAGCTCGCCATCGCCCACGATGAGGTAGACGCGGTTATCGGAGCCCTTCATGCGGAGTGCTGTTGCAATACCGGAAGCGGTAGAAGTTCCCTGACCCAGAGAGCCAGTTGTCATGTCTACGCCCGGAGTTTTTGTACGATCGGGGTGCGAAGGAAGCTTTGTGCCACCCTGATTGAGTGTCATAAGCATCTCGCGATCGAAGAAACCGCACTCTGCAAGCGTGGAATACCATGCGGGACCAGCATGACCCTTGGAGAGAACAACGCGATCGCGCTCCTCCCACTTCGGGTTTTTCGGGTCGTACCTCAGGTGCTTGCCATACAGGACACTCATCAGCTCGACAATAGACATCGAGCCACCCAGATGTCCCGAGCCACAATGCTCGAGCATTTCCAGGATGTCCCTACGAATCTTCGCTGACAACAGCGTAAGCTTCGCAAGCTCTTGCTTATCCAATTCCCACTCCTTTCGAACTTGTTCATCACCTGCGGAATAGATTACACGTATACTCGCAAAAATGAAGGATGAACCCGCTGGGATGGAGCAAAGAAACCTTAGGCTTCAATATTCTTCTCGCGAAGCTTTTCCTCAAGTTCGTTTTTATCAATGATGTTTACAAGAACAATCTTCTGCTCATCTGGAATGTCTTTGATAAAGTCTGCCAGATCGCGGCCAACAACAAACAGATCTGCAGCGCCAGGATGAACATCAGAGGTGGTGGAGTGTGTTACTTCAACACCAGAAATACCCATCTTCTTGAGCACATCCTGAATGTTCATCTCAACCATGAGGCTTGAGCCAAGGCCAGATCCACAGGCACACATAATCTTCTTGACCTTCATGACTTCCTCTTTTCTCCCGTTTTATACGGGTTTCATGCGCACGCAGCGCAGCTTTACAGCTTATTAAAGAGCTTAAAGCACCGCCGGAACCGAGATAATGTATCCCGGACCGGCGGTCTATCTATACCCCGTTATCGGCGTATTTTTCCTTGTGAGGCATCTACCAATTATTCAGCAGATTCCTCAGCCTTCTTGGGCTTAGGAGCAACGTAGTTGTAGATGATAGGAGCTACGAAGAACAGAACAGCAATGATGAACAGCGGCATACCAGGTGTCATCTGAGCAAGGTTGCCGAAGAGCATGCCTACCCATGAGAAGTCTGCATCCGAGAAGGTAGCGCTGACGAATCCGAGTCCGGTAAAGACAGGCATGCAGAGTGCCGGAAGTGCCGTAATGAGCAAACCATGGAAGAAAGCACCTGCAACACAGCCCTTAATACCGCCCTCGGCATTGCCGAAGATGCCGGCGGTTGCACCGCAGAAGAAGTGAGGCACGACGCCCGGAAGGATAAGAGCAACTGGGAACCAATTAGCATTGATAGCAGCAAGGATAACAAGACCAACAATGCCTGCAACAAAAGAAGTAAGGAAACCGATAATGACGGCATTTGGTGCATAGGGGAAAGCGACAGGGCAGTCGATAGCAGGAATTGCACCAGGAACGAGCTTCTCAGCAATACCCTTGAAAGCAGGAACGATCTCGCCAACGATCAGACGGACACCAGAGAGGATGATGTAGACGCCACCGGCAAAAGACATGCCGGAAGTAAGTGCCCACACAACCCAGTTGGTCTTAGTTTCTGTGCCAACATTCAGCAGGGTATTGAGATACTGGAACTGAGTAGGATCTGCGCCCAAGATGCCGCGACCAACCGCAATACCAGTGACGATGACAAACAGCACCATCATAGTAATTGAGATAGAGACGGTGGTATCACGCAGGAAGATGAGGCGCTTGGGGAAGTTGATATCCTCAGTGGACTTGCTGCCCTTGAAGATTCGACCAACGAGACCAGCAAGAGCATAACCAAGGCCGCCGAAGTGACCGAGAGCCACGCTGTTAGAACCGGTGACCTTGCGGAAAGTTGGCTGGCAGTATGCCGGCGAGGTAACCATAATAAAGGCGAGGATGCAGCCGCCTGCAATAATAAGCATGGGGCCTTCAAGACCGCCGATTGAAAGTACTACAGCAAGCATGCAGGCCATATACAGCGTGTGGTGACCAGTCAGGAAGATGTAGTGCATACGAGAAAAGCGTGCAAGCACGATGTTGAGGATCATGCCCAGGCACATGATAAGGGCTGTGTTGGAGCCAAAGTTCTCCAACGCCATCGAAACAACAGCCTCGTTGTTTGGAACAACGCCCTGCATATTAAAGGCATAGTTGAAGACTTCGCCAAATGCCAAAAGCGAACCAGACTGCAGGAACGCAGAACCGGCTTCCAGAACAAGGAAGCCTACGATGGTTTTAATAGTACCGGTTACAATGTCCTCAATTGGCTTGCCCTGCAAGCACAATCCGAGGAGTGAAAGCAGACCAACAAGAATAGCTGGCGTGGACAGAATATTGACAATAAAATCAATGACTGCCATTTCCTCTCCTTTCGACGATCAATACACCACTTCAACCAACTTTTCGCAGACAGGCTCAGGTTTCTGACTGCAACTATGTGAGACACCAACTACTCTTCGGGCTTCTCCTGGGAGACGAAGACTTCAAACACCTCTTCAGGGGTGGCAGCCTCCACAGCCTTTGTAATGTTGGCAGGATCACCAAAAATCGTGGCTAGTTCACGCATTACCTCTATGTGGGAATCAGAATCAGCAGCAGCCAGTGTTACAAGCAGGTGCACATCCGGCCCTTCAGGCTTAAAGCGAACCGGATCGCGCAAAACCGTTACTGCAAGCTGCGCTTTAATGACGCCTTGCTCAGGACGCGCATGGAGAAGAGCGAGATCAGGACAAATAACGAAGTAAGGACCAAACTCTTTAGCGTTATCAATAATGCCGTCGATATAGCGCGACTCTACATAGCCCTGATCAACAAGCGGCTGCACAGCTATATGGACTGCATCCTCCCAATCTTCAGCACAATCGACAATCTGCACATTGTCGTTCTTCAACATCTCCCTCATTGCGCCTGGTCCTTTCTTTGAAAACACGTCATATGGGTAATCCCATGCAAATTAAGTGCTCGGCAAGAAGCCCTAGAGCTCCTCTTTTCTCGCGCTCGTGCATAAATACTACACATTTGATTCGCATTTTTCGGCTTCTTTCCTGTTTTTTCCTGTTTTACTGAAAATAGAAGCCGTGAACGGGCAAATTTAGCCGTGAATGGCTCAGTAACTCAGCTCTCTTTCAGTACGGAAGAACGATTGGGAGCGGTTATGATAAAATTGTCATGATTTTGCGCATATTTCTATTGATGTAGGTTCACCCATTGCTGTTGGGTATTACCATGTGCAAAAGAAGATATACGTTTGAGCAGTACATTAGGGAGCACCGTGTTTCCTAAAGAACGACGAGAAGAGATAGTTCGCATTATTGATACCAACGGCCATGCCACCGTTGGATCACTTGCAGAGCATTTTGGCGTAAGCGTTGACAGTATTCGCAAAGATCTTTCTATCCTTGCTCGCGGTGGCCTCTGTAGGCGTGAATATGGCGGAGCTTTTCGAGTAGATCATGCAGGAGCTGCCGCTCTTACGATGCCCCAATCAATTGTTCCTTCTCTATCGGATCAGCAAGAGCCTCACGCACCTTCTCCAGATAGCACTCCCACCGATCCAATTTCAGAATCTCATGAGATTGCTACTCCTGTGCAGCTGGAGCAAGCACATGCAGCGGAGGTACTCGCCACGGATGAAGGAAGACGGGCTGTTGCGGCGCGTGCGTGGCTTGAAATTAATAATGGCGACGCGGTTTTCCTCGGCGTTTCTCGCACATCTTTGTTTTTAGCTGATTATATTGCCGCTGGCGATAAGACCCTAATCGTTACTACCAATATGATTGATGTCTTGCCGCGGCTCTCTAAAAATCCCAAGGTAACCGCCCTTTCTACCGGTGGTTATCTCAATGTGAGGCTCACTGGCTACACTGGGCCAGCAACCATAAGTCTTCTTGAGCCTCTTCTTTTCTCTAAAGCCTTTATCGGAACCTCAGGCATAAACCTTAATTCAAAGGCAGTTCTTGCAGAAAGCGTAGACGATGGCCGCGTGAATGAGCAGGTCCTACAAAATGCTTCATACTGCTTCCTTCTCGCCGACGCTTCAAAGTTCTCTCCAAGCGGCGGCTA
>URWR01000106.1 GCA_900551595.1 uncultured Coriobacteriaceae bacterium | reverse complement strand
CGGAGCAGAACATCAGTCTATCCACTGCTTTGAACATGGATTGCCGCTTACGCCCGATAATGCAGCACGTTTTTCTCGTCTTCACGTGCGGTGCGGAACAGCGTTTTTGGTGATGACTATTGCCATTGCTATTGTCGTAAACACGCTAGTGCCTGTGGCAGCTATAGCGGATGCCTTAGGTCTTACGGGCATAGTCCGCACGCTCTTCGTGTTTCTTTCACGCGTGGTTATGTTACCCCTCGTAGCAGGTGTTTCTTACGAGATAACGGTAAAGTGGGCAGGCTCACACCCAGAGAATCTGCTCGTCCGTATTGTTTTGTGGCCCGGCTTACAGATGCAACGCCTAACAACGCGGGTGCCCGATCCTGGCATGCTGGAGTGTGCTATAGCAGCATTGAGAAAAGTTCGCGACACCGAGGAAGCTGCTGGCTTGTCTGTTCCTCCGGCACTTTAAGGCTAGAGACAAAAACCAAACACGCAACCAGCACTTTCATTGGCATCACGCCCATAGCCAGGAGTGCCGTTTGCATCAACAGTCATAAATCTTCCTGCACGTCGCGGGCTTGCTGAACGAAGCCACCAACCCTCAGGTGTATTGGGGATGCTCAACACGTCTGAGGGACCATCTTGGTTGGCGCCAAGTTCAGAGAAGAGCTGGTATTGTTTTCCCTCTGCATTGAGAATATCGGCAACATATGTTGCATCTGCCTCGTAATTTGATCGAGGAATTGTCCCGCCGACTTCTACCAATGAGGGAAGCCAGACAGTGTCATACGTAATGTTTACTGAAGAGGTTGAGTTGGTTTTTCCCGCATTGTTGGTGTGTTTCTCAACAGCTACTACCGAGTTTTTAAGCTCTGAAGGGAAGCGGTTAAGCACGTCGTTCTGAAGTGAAGATCGCAGTGCAGAGTCACTCCATCCGCCATCGCTTGTGAGCGTTGAATTCATAACAGCGTCTCCAAGGGATGATGAGGCGATAAAGGTTATACCTGCGGGCGATCCGTTCTGCGCAGTGTCATGGCGAATGCCAGCAATTCTCACCGAGATAGATGTTCCGTCAGTAAGCTCAAGCTGTTTCGATGCGTTATGGGGCAGCGATCCGTCGGATTCAAGCAAGCCATACTCTTGAGCTATTTTTTCGCCCTGAGCATCCTCGGAGGCACCGCCAATCGCTTGACCAAGCAAAGAGAGTTCTTGCCAGGAGTAATCTGCAAGATCCTCACGTACAGGCACTCCCTCAACGCTTCCAGATTCGTTTTCTGTTTCGGATTCATCATTTTTGTTGAGTGGCGTAATAGGCGTCGCTTCTTTTAGTACAGGAGTTTCGGTTGGCTGTGCTCGAGGTCCAATAATCCCCATACCAAGGGCTATGGCAACACCCAATAAGGCAACGGCGAGAATTCCAAGGATAATTGCGAGCGGAAGAAAATTGCGATGTGGAACCGGGCCATTTGGACCCGCCGCGGGAGCTTGTGCAGATTTGTGATAGGGATTTTGTCCTGCTGGTACAACTTGACCCATGCGGGGTGTAGTGCCTGGCACAACCGGATTAAAACGCACTTGTGTGTGGTCTTCTATGGCTGAATCAAGCTCATTATCAGCATGTTGTTCGGCTGAATCATCCCATGTTTCTGCTAAAGAGTTAAAAGCACGCGTAGCATCATCAAGCTCTTCATTGCTATTGGAAGTGCTTGTGTCTTCATTGGGCAAAGTTGCCCCACAGTTTGGGCAAAAAGTGGAGTTGTCAGGTATTTCGCTGCCGCAATATATACAGAACATAGCTGCTCCGTTCATTAAAGCTTGCTGAGCACGCTTTGAAACAAGACTACTTATCAGTGTAACAACCAGTGATGTTTGATGCTTGTTAGGCGTGTTGAATGGTGATATTTAGAATCAGTTCTGCTGGTTCTTACGTGTATATATGTTCGCGTATATGAGAAGTGAGTCAGATGCGCTAAAGTTAAAATTTGCGGTGGTTTGTGTTTACACATGCCACTCTGAATATTCACTACACTCTCGCGCGCTGTTGGCGCGCCGCACGACAGGAGGCAACCATGCGGGACAAGCTCGAGAAGCTCATCGCCGCTTACGAGGAACTCGAGCGCAAGCTCTCCGATCCGTCCGTAGTGGCCGATCAAAAAGAGTACACGCGCCTTGCAAAAGAACATGCAAGCCAGGCAGATTTGGTAGCCCGGGCACGGGAGTATCTCCAGGCGCTCGATGACATTGAGGCAGCTAAAGAGATGCTGCATGAGACGACCGATCCTGAAGAAAAAGAAATGCTTCAGGAGGATATTGCTTCCAATGAAGAGCGTCTTCCAGCTTTGGAAGAAGACATTAAAATCATGCTCATCCCAGGCGATCCGAACGACGAGAAAGATACTATCGTCGAGATTCGCGCGGGTGTAGGCGGCGACGAGGCAGGCATTTTCGCTGGTGACCTCTTTAAGATGTACGAGCGCTTCTGTGAATCACGCGGCTGGAAGGTGCAGGTGCTCTCCTCCAGCCCCTCAGAGGCTGGCGGTTTTAAGACAATTGAATTTAAGGTTTCGGGCGATAAGGTTTACTCCGTCATGAAATACGAGAGTGGCGTACATCGCGTACAGCGTGTTCCTAAGACAGAAAGCCAAGGCCGCATCCAAACCTCTACAGCAACCGTTGCTGTATTGCCAGAAGCCGATGAGATTGATATTCAGATCGATCAGGCCGACCTGCGCATTGACACCTACTGTGCAAGTGGTCCTGGTGGACAAGGTGTTAATACCACATACTCGGCGGTGCGTATTACACATCTCCCTACCAACACCGTTGTTCAGTCGCAAGACCAGCGCTCTCAGATCCAGAATCGTGAGGTCTGCATGCAGATGCTGCGTTCACGTTTGTATGAGATGGAGCTGCAGCGTCAGCAGGATGAGCTCGGTGCCGAGCGACAGAGCCAGATTGGTCACGGTAACCGCTCTGAGAAGATCCGCACCTATAATCAACCGCAAGATCGTGTGACCGATCATCGTATCGGCTTTAACTCCACCTATAGCTCGGTTCTCTTGAGCGATGGCCTGTCCCAGATTATCGAAGCTCTCGCTGCAGCCGATCGTGCTGAGAAGCTCGCGCGCGCTGTGTAAGGAGGCCCGAGGGCGTGGCGCAAGAAAAAACGTGGACAATCAAGGCTATTCTCGATTGGACAAGCGGCTATCTTGAGCGTAAAGGCGATGAGCACCCGCGTCTCTCAGCAGAATGGTTGCTTTCTGCTGTAACAGGCCTTTCTCGCGTTGAGCTGTATGTGAACTTTGATCGGCCGCTGGATGCTGAGGAGCTTTCCAACATGCATAACGCCATTGAGCGTCGTGCGGAGGGGGAGCCGCTGCAATATGTTACGGGAGAAATGCCTTTTCGCCATATCGTTGTGAAGTGCGAGCGCGGCGTTTTGATTCCCCGGCCAGAAACAGAGATTTTGGTAGATGCTGCTTTGGAAGGCATAGACCAGGCAAAAGGTCGTGGTGAAGATGCATCGCCTCTCGTGCTTGAAGTGGGAACTGGCACGGGCTGCATTGCGCTTTCACTAGCTTCAGAGCGTCCCGGTACAAAAGTGATTGCGACCGATCTCTCTGACCGTGCACTCTCCCTTGCGCAAAGGAACTGCGCAGCGCTTGGATTGGAAAACGACGTCACGCTTATTCAATGTGACCTTGCTGCTGGAGTAGACCCCGAGCTTATGGGGTCCTTTGATGTGCTTGTTTCTAATCCGCCTTATATTCCGACGGCTGTCTTGGCGCAAGAGGTTCCGGCAGAGGTTCGCGATTATGAGCCGGAGCTGGCGTTAGACGGCGGGGCTGACGGGCTCGACGTATTCAGGCGCTTGCTTGAGTTTGCCCCCAAAGCGCTTGCTCCGCACGGAATGTTTACGGTTGAATTGTTCGAAGAATCTCTTGAACAAGCAGCTGAACTTGTTCGTATGCAAGACGGTTGGGAGGACGTTGAGATTCGTGAGGATCTTACACACCGACCGCGCGTTCTTGTCGCCAAACGAAAGTAGTCAGAGAGGCGAGAGGGGATTTTGTGGGCAGTGTTGTAGCGGTTGACCAGACGCACCCAAGTGAAGCTGTGCTTGAACAGGCACTTGCTGTGCTGCAAAACAAAGGCGTTTTAGTCATGCCTACCGACAGTGTGTATGGCATTGGCTGCGCTGCCTTCCCAAACAACCCTGCTCATCGAAGGATTTTTACTATTAAGCAGCGTGATCTCGCGCAAACATTGCCGTGGCTTGTGGGAACAAGCGACGCTTTACAGCGCTATGGAAAGAACGTTCCGAGTTGGATGGTCAATCTTGCACAGACCTTTTGGCCCGGAGCACTCACCCTTGTGGTCCCAGCTTCAGATGAAGTTGCTCCTGAATACCGCAACGCTCAGGACAATACGATTGGTCTGCGTATGCCGGCATCGCCTCTGGTGTGCACGCTGTCGCTTCGTCTCGGTATGCCGCTGGCAACTACGAGTGCAAATACGCATGGAGCGCCATCTCCAACGAGCGCTCACGAGTTGGAACAACGCATCATTGATGCCGCTGATCTCACACTTGATGCGGGTCCGGCCCCTAAAGGCGTTGCTTCAACTGTTGTAAGTTGCGATGCCGCTGGACGTCCGCGTATTCTTCGCGAGGGGTTCCTTTCGCGTGATCAAATCCTTGAAGTTGTCGGGATGTAATGCGCACAATCCTCTATAAGGGGTATCGTAAAGTTTGCTATCGATATGCTCTAGATAGGGGGTTCTTATGGCGGATGTACACAAGGAAGGCATCTCTGCTGTTGGCAGTGCTCCCAATACGGTAACTACCGAGGATTTGTCGTTTCTTTCAGTTGATGAAAAGAGCATTTGCAGAGGAACGCTTTGGATCCCACAGGGTGTAAAACCTGTTGCTATTTTGCATATCGTTCATGGCATGTGTGAGCATATCGGTCGCTATGATGCGTTTGCTCGCTTGCTAGCATCACGTGGCTGGGTTGTGTGTGGTATCGATTTAGTGGGCCATGGACGCACTGAGCCTGATCCTACAAAACGCGGAGTGTATGAGGATCCCGATCTTGCAGCAGAGGCAATGATTGAGGATCAGCGCACTCTTTTTACCCAGGTAAAAGCACGCTTTGTGAGCCTTCCGTATTTTATGCTGGGGCACTCAATGGGCTCGTTTATTGCACGGTGTTTTGCTGCGCGACATGGAGGAGTGCTTTCGGGACTCATCGTTATGGGTACCGCATGGCAAGACAGCGTTGAGGTCTTATACCGTGCGGTAAGCATCCTTGCCCGTTTGCGCGGTATGTCGTTCCGCTCTCATTTTGTTGATGCTCTGGGGTGCGGCGGATACAACAAACTGTTTGAGGGTACGGGTGCTCATACTGGATTTGAGTGGCTCAGTAGGGATGAGGGCCAGGTACTTGCATATGCTGCAGACCCTGCATGTGGGTTTATGTTCTCCTTGAGCGGCTACCTCATGCTGGCACAGCTCTTGCGTGAGGCCCAGGATGTTTCGCGCATATCAAAAATTCCTGCATCTTTACCAATTTTGGTAATTTCAGGATCTGAGGATCCGGTTGGTGAGGCAGGCAAAGGTCCTTCTCGAGTCTTTCTTGCGCTTCGTAATGCTGGCGTACAGGATCTTTCATTGGACATCATCCAAGAAGACCGTCATGAATTGCTTAACGAAGTAAACCGAGACGAGGTTGAAGCGGAACTTATAGCTTGGCTTGAAGCTCGAATTGCTTCATAAGATATATAACATGCGCTTGATTTTTACCCCTCGCCGAACAGGCAGCGTCGGTCACGATTCCGTTTACGGAATGGCTTCTTAATGCTTCTCTTGGCACCTATTTTAGATGGGATACCAAAAGTTAAGGCGACAAGATATTTGTCGATTCCTTTCTAAAAGATGCGAGAGGAGCAAGCGTGGCTTCAACGATTCTGGATAGCGTTATGGGATCAATCGGCGGGGGCGGTGCGCCTTGGTAGGAGGCGCTTTCACGCTG
>URWR01000105.1 GCA_900551595.1 uncultured Coriobacteriaceae bacterium | reverse complement strand
ATCGTGCTCCTTCGGCCACTCGGACAACTCTCCTTAAAACCGCAACGGACAGTATACCGTAAGTCACCCTCCATTCGGAAGGTCATTCTTATCTTTCTTTTGAGTTCCTTCACAAATATTGCTTGTTTTTATAAGCCAACGTATCACATCAGCCGTTATCCCCATTATTTATTGCATTTAAGGGATTCATTCATAAACATATTTACATGAATACGTAATACTTATGCAACAGTACATATTCACAATAGCGATTGCTGCTGGGTGCTTACACCGAGAGCTACCCATTCAATTATGGAGGGAGAGTCAGTGTCTCACGTTCATGTTTACTCCGAAATTGGGCAATTAAAGCGCGTTATGTTGAGCAGACCAGGGGATGAATTGAATCAAGTTCACCCATTCCATCTCCAAGAGATGCTTCTGCAAGACACTCCAATGCTTACACGTGCCCAAGCCGAACATGATGAGTTTGCTCAAATATTGCGTAATGCCGGTGCAGAAGTTTTTTATATTCGCGATTTATTTACACAGGCCATGTCACATCAGGATGCGCGTGAGGCTTTTACAAAAGAATTTATTGCAGCTTCACATGTTTGCTCTCCGCAGCTTGAAGAAGCAGTTCTGGCTTATTACAACCAGCTTGATACCACGTCATTTGTAAATGCAATTTACTGTGGTATTCGCTCTGATAATGCATTTTTCGCCGACGACACAACCCTTGGCGGCATGATTAGCAAAGGCGCACTCTTTATTGTTGAACCGCTTCCAAATGCCTATTTTGCCCGCGACTCAAGCATTAACGTTGCAGACGGCGTAATTCTTTCGCACATGTGCAAGCGTTATCGTCAGCGTGAGCCACTGCTTTTAAAGTACATCCATCGCTATTCAGACCTGTACGCCGATGATCCTACCGAGGATCTCTATAACATGAAGTCGCCTTGGACTATTGAAGGCGGCGACGTAATGGTTGCCTCGGATCACACGCTCTGCATTGGCTGCTTTGGTCGCACCGAGCCTGGTGCTATTGAAGCAGTTGCCGCGAGTGTCTTTGAGCGTGGATATACCTCAGTGTATGCATTCCATTCGCGCGATCCTCGCATTATGCATCTTGACGGCATGCTGGCAATGATTGATTACGACACCTTCATGTGCAATCCCTTCATGAAAGACAATGTCGCAGTTTTCAAGCTCACTCCTGGCGCTATTGATACCAATGGTAAGCCAAGTGTGCACTGCTCCCTTGTTGAAGGCGGCTGGTCAGATGCGCTGTGTGAGGCTGTCGGCGTAGATGCAGTGCGTTTTATTCCTTGCGGCAATGGCGACATGATTGGTGGTCGTTGGGAGTCTTATAACCTTGGTGCCAATCTGCTTTGCATTAAGCCAGGCGAAGTAGCTGCATACGATCGCAACCTCATCACGCTTGATCTTCTCGATAAAGCAGGTATTACCGTCCATACTTTCTGCGGATCTGAACTGAGCCGTGGCAAGGGTGGTCCACGTTGCATGAGCATGCCTATTTGGCGAGAAGATCTGTAGTGCATTACTTCTCATCAGGTTTATTTAGGTACTAAGGCTGTATCTAGCAGCTTTATCAATCGATATAAGGAGCCAATATGAAGAATGTAAGCAGGAGAAGTGCCATCGCAACACTTTCCGGTATTGCAGCGCTTGGTTTGGCTGGTTGTGGTGGAAACACCGATTCTGAGAGCGCCTCTGCTGATGGATATACCCTGGTAAACGATGGGCAGCTCAGTGTTGTTTATTCAAACGGATTTCCTCCTTTTGAGTTCTCAACCGATGATGGATCAGGAACTCAAGGATTCGATATTGATCTGATTACTGCTGTTGCTGAGCAAATGGGCTTGGAGTGCAATATTCTTCCTACTCAGAAGTTTGACACTCTTGTTCCAACCATTAAGGCTGGCGGAAAGGCAGACGTTTGTATCTCCGCTGTTACCATCAATGATGAGCGCTCTGCTGAGATTGATTTCTCTGATCCATACCTCAACTCTAATCAAGCACTGCTTGCGTTAGCTACTTCTACCTATGCTTCTCTTGAGGACTTTGATCAGGCAGGTAATGTTCTTGTAGCCTCTGCAGGTACAACAGGTCAGACATGGGGAGAGGAGAACTTCTCTCAGGCAGAAATTGTTCCTCTTGATGACTATGTCTCCTGCTTCACCGGTGTCTCTTCCGGTTTGTACCAGGGCGCCATTGCCGATCTACCTGTCGCACAATATCTAACCGAACAGTCTTATAAGGATCTTAAGGTTTGCGTTGAGGTTCCAACAGGCGAGCAATACGGCATTGTTGTTTCTAAAGACAACCCCGGTCTTACTAAGGCTATTAATGAAGCCCTTGCTGCGTTGCAGGAAAACGGCACAATGGATGAGATTAAGATCAAGTGGTTCGGCACTACTGAAGGTCTGTAATTGTTAATTCCTTTATCCAATCGTTCTTAGCTACTGGATATGGTAGATTGCCGACGGAGTTTATTCGCTCCGTCGGCATTTTTTATGTATGGAGGTTGAGGTGTTCGGAATCCCCGTAGATGTTGTAAGGGAATCCGCCGTTCTCACACTCCCACTATGGCTTGAACTTATGGGTGTGGTATCGGGTTCGATTTCTGGATCGCTTATTGCGCGAGCTTACAAGCTGGACTTGGTAGGTGCTTGTTCACTTGGCATGCTCTGTGGTCTTGGCGGCGGTCTGATTCGCGACGTTATTATGCAAGTGGGTAGCGTCTATATGCTCGATTCCTACTATGCCATTCCTGTATCACTCATTGCTTCAGTGATCGTTTTCCTCTTTCCAACTCCTGTTTCTCAATTATCGAGAACTATTGAGTGGGTAGACATTATCTCCGTTGGCTTATTCTGTGCTGCAGGATGCGATAAAGCCCTTCTGTATGGACTTAATCCCATCTCATGCATTCTTATGGGTGTACTCACCGGTGTTGGCGGCGGAATGATGCGAGATGTCTTTCTCGGTGAAGTCCCTAAAATATTTATCCCAGGAAATCTTTATGCCCTCTGTGCTTTAGGGGGAGCAATTTGCTATGTGATGCTATTTTATGCAGGGATACTTAATCCTTGGACCGCTATTGTCTGCGTTGTAGTAACCGTCGTTCTACGAAGGATCTCTCTGCGCTATAACCTTCAAACTCCAGCAGACATGGAGCTTACTCGTAAGGTTATTGAACCGGTAAGACGTGTTGTACGTGTACGACGTTTCACGAAAAACCTTAGAGTAATAAGCAAAAAGGAAGTTGCTGCTCAAGAAGTTTCTTCAGATCAGAATGAAGAAGGAATAGACAGCTAAGAGCTATAAAAAGAGCCGCAAAACGCGGCTCTTCAACTCGATATACTTCTCTGTTTATTTATTTACAAGACCAGAGCGAACTGCCCACTTACGGCGCTCTGTACTATTCAGAATGCGCTTACGCATACGAATATTCTTTGGCGTAATTTCTACCAGTTCGTCATCCATGATGTACTCAAGTGCTTCTTCCAAGGTAAACGTTCGAGGCGGTGTAAGCTGAACTGCAATATCAGCTGTACTTGAACGCTGGTTGCCAAGACTCTTGGTACGAGCAATGTTAACCACCATATCACCCGGCTTTGAGCGTTCACCAACAAGCATGCCTTCATAGCACTCAGTACCTGGAGCAACAAAAAGTGTTCCGCGCTCTTGCAGGGTTCCAAGGGCGTAGGCAACGGCCTTATCGGTAGACATAGAAATCATGGCACCGTTTTGGCGAACACCAATTTCACCGGCATAGGGACCGTATTCCAAGAATGTGTGATAGAACACACCCTCGCCGTGGGTTACATTGAGGATCCTGTTTTTAAGACCCATAATGCCACGCGTCGGAATCTTAAACTCAAGATGTGTTTGGGTGGCACCAGGATCCATGCTGGTCATCGTACCGCCAGCATTACCAAAGACCTCAATCACCTTTCCTGAATACTCTCCAGGACATTCAACAACTGCTTGCTCGATGGGCTCGAGCCTATTGCCATGATCATCTTTCTTAAAGAGGACGCGCGGACGTCCAACCTGGAACTCATAGCCTTCACGGCGCATCTCTTCCATCAGTACTGAAAGATGTAAAATGCCACGGCCAGCAACCTCGACACCCGTTTTATCAGGAAGCTCTTCAATGCGCATCGTAACGTTGTTTTCGCGCTCTTGCTCGAGTCGCTCTTTGAGTTGGCGTCCGCCAACAATGTCACCATCGCGTCCAACCAAAGGAGATGTAGAAGGTTCAAAAACAACGGCAAGTGTAGGAGGATCGATCTCAATTGGATCGAGTTCAACAGGATTATCTGGGTCGGTGTAGACATCACCAATATCAGTGGAATCAACACCAACTACAGCACCAATATCACCTGCAACAACCTCGGTGCACTCTGCACGACCGAGATAGTCGAAGGTGTACAGCTGTTTTACTTGGCTCATAGCGCGGCTGCCATCATTCTTTACGACAAGAATTTTATCGCCGTCATGAATCGTACCTGAATAGACACGACCAATACCAATACGTCCAACATAGCTCGAGTGATCAACGGTTACGCATTGCATTGCAAGCGGACCAGTGGGATCAACATCAGGAGCAGGCATGGCGTCTACGATCATATCAAGCAGAGGATACATATCCATGTTGTCATCATCAGGACTGAGACGTGCAAAACCATTGACAGCACTTGCGTAGATGACATGTTCCATAGAAAACTCGAGCTGCTCATCGGTTGCTCCAAGATCCATCATGAGATCGAGTGAAGCATTGAGAGCATTCTCTGGATCTGCACCTTCACGGTCAATCTTATTGATAACAACCATGACTGAAAGGCCTGCATCTATAGCGTGGCGTAAAACGAAACGTGTTTGAGGCATAGGACCTTCAGCAGCATCAACAAGCAAAAGAGCGCCGTCTGCCATCTTAAGAACACGCTCAACCTCGCCACCAAAATCTGCGTGGCCTGGCGTATCAATAACATTGATTTTGACGTTGTTATATTCAATAGAAATATTCTTCGCAAGAATCGTAATGCCACGCTCACGCTCTTGATCGTTTGAATCGAGAATACGATCTTCTACTTTTTGATTCTCACGAAAAGCATCGGTAGCCCTCAGAAGTTTATCCACAAGTGTTGTCTTACCGTGGTCAACGTGGGCGATAATTGCAATGTTACGGATAAACTCCTGCCGCATGTTTCCTACTTTCCCTCCGGGGTCTCAATCGTTCGTATTGATAAGAAGACGATTTATCTTGCTCAATGATCAAAAGAGAGATTCGACTTCACCTGCTGGTGCTGGATCTGTCCAGGCAAGATTTTCCCCTGCACCAAACCCATCCCAGAGTACATATGCCGAATATGCTTGTGTTCCTTTTTCGGCAAATTCAAGAATAAGTGCATCATCGAAAGCACCGTCTGTATTTTCAACAGCTCCTTCATATACCAAGGCATAACGAACAGGCATGTCGAGACCACTGTTTTTATCACCTGAGGAAGCTATAAGTCCTTGAACATAATTTCGTGCTGCCTCGATACACGCCTCTGGTGTATCGTTGATAAACGAACGAGAAATGCGTGTATTATGCTCGTCTTCAAGCGCTACAACCGCCAGAACATCTGAGCCAGCTGCAAGCGCATCGAGAGCTGAGCCAAGAAGGTCACATGAGAGGGCATCTAACTCCTCCGAAACTCCGCCTTGCGCGGCATTACTCTCGTCATTACGAGCCATGTTTCCTCCATACTTAAAAAGATTTGAACGGAACTATGATATATGCTCCAAAATCTCAATGTGTTGTGCAGCAGGAATCCTTAACAGCTCCTGCACTTTGTTCGCAAAACAAAAAAACGCCGGAACCAAATTGGCCCCGGCGGTAACATGTGGTGGAGACGATGGGGTTCGAACCCACGACCTCAGGCTTGCAAAGCCCGCGCTCTCCCAGCTGAGCTACGTCCCCGAGAGCTATACATCTGACGCTGAAGGTCAGACGAATAAGCACCCCAGCGGCGACTCGGCTAGCGCTGGGGTGCC
>URWR01000104.1 GCA_900551595.1 uncultured Coriobacteriaceae bacterium | reverse complement strand
TTATCGGCGGTGGGGTAGGTGTAGCAGCAGGCGCTGCTGTAGCAGCCATTGCAACGCAAATATACAAGGGGCTGCTCAACGTCTCGGCAGATAAAATCAAACACGTAGCGGCTGAAGGTGGCGTTTATAAGCCTTTCACATCAAGCCAAACCACCTTTGTCGGACAGTCTTCTCAAGATCTGTCTAACGACAAAACTGTCATCCGCACCATTCCACAAGAAGCCTCTTCTCAGCAGCAGGATACACGGGTAGCGCCTCAATATCTGCGCGAACGCAATGCACAGGAGCGTCGGGCAAAAAGAAATGCATCGATCGTCATTGTTGTTGGCGCATTAGTGGCAGTGGCAATTGTGGCGGTACTTATCAACTCCTTTACAGCAGGAGAAGGGCTCGGAACGAAAACAAACTTTTTACCTCCAAGCCAACATACATCGGAGTCGACTACCTCCGAAGAGGCCACGCAAGAGTCGTCAACAAACAATACGACTTCCGATAACAAGTCTTCAAAAGAGAGCGAAAAGAATAACGAGGCAGATAAGAATACTCAGAAGGATTCTCAGTCCACTGATAACACCTCAACCGATTCCAACACCTCAACCAACGATCAAAGCTCAAACACCTCTCAAGACACGGATACTTCGTCTGACACTACTTCCTCAAATACCCAGACGCCGGACGATAGTTCATCTGCAGATGAGGATGCTGCAGACAATCCCTCACAAGGGAATTCCAACTCCACAACTGGCACATCAAACAACACGACAACAGGGGCTTAGAGTTCATGAAAAAGGCAGGAGATTTTACCATCTCCTGCCTTTATTTTTTATCCGTCTGGCAGCAATATCTGCAGCTCTGTCTAAAACACGTCACCCGAGAAGATCAAGCGTTTGTCGCTTGCACGTAAGGTATTCAACCGTTAAATCAAATCGCTCACTATTCTGACTTGGACGAGGTACCGCTATTTCTCCTACGAGTTTTGAGGGCTCTCCAGCAGTAGGATTTCCCCTCATCACATAGATACGTTGCGCCATAGAAACTGCTTCATCCACATCATGGGTAACAACCAAAGCAGAAAGGCCAAGGTCCTTAACAATCCCGCAGAACCATCCGCGCATATCGGTACGAGTAAGTGCGTCCAAAGCCGAGAAAGGCTCGTCGAGAAGAATCACGTCGTTGTTCATCAGATACGTTCTGAGAAGGGCCGCACGCTGACGCATACCACCGGACAACTGAGAAGGCCATGCTTGTTCGGTACCGGCTAACCCAAACTGCTCAAACAGCGGTTTCGCACGACGATGGGCTTCACGCTTAGACACCCCTTGCACCAAGAGAGGAAGACACACGTTATCTATGATTGTTCGGCTCGGCAGCAAAAGATCTTTTTGAAGCATGTAGCTCACATGCCCGGCTTGTCCGGTTATATTCTCCCCATGCAGCAATATCTCTCCAGCAGGAGGAACAGTAAGGCCTGCCAAGGCATGGAATAA
Organism: uncultured Coriobacteriaceae bacterium; assembly: GCA_900551595.1. GTDB lineage: Bacteria > Actinomycetota > Coriobacteriia > Coriobacteriales > Atopobiaceae > Coprovicinus > Coprovicinus avistercoris. The sequence goes on along the minus strand of URWR01000104.1, from coordinate 4,567 downwards.
GGTCGTTTTGCCGCAGCCGGATCGTCCAACTAAACAGACGATTTCACCCTGCTCAACATGAAGCGAAATGTCAGAGGCAATAAGCTCATCACCCCAAGCAAGCTGGACATTTCGTGCTTCAAGGGCAGGAACTTGAGCATCGACTCCGCCAGTATCGCCATTGTTGGTATTCATACAACGATCCTCATCTTGGACACCGGACACCTTTATGCCTCCAGATAGTCCATCGACCATCCCGCATTAACATCAAGCTGGTTCTCAACGAGATTATTATCGTTAAGCCATTGATAGAAGCGGCTCCAGCGCTCGGCATCGATAACACCCCACGATGCAGCATCGGCCTGATACTGACCGGTCAGATACTGCTGGCTCTGGCGAACGAGTGCTTCATCAAGTTCGGGCACCGCATCGAGAAGCTGTTGAGCTGCATCATCGGGATTGGAGATTGCAAACTCATAGCCCTTCTTAACAGCGCGCAAAAATGCCTTTACCACCTCGGGGTTCTCAGCACAGAAATCATTATTTGCTGCAATAACGGGCGTGTAATAATCAAAGACATCATCAATAGAGATGAACGAGAAGTAATTGCACGGGTAGTCCTGCACGACCGCGTTCTGAACACCCCATGCTTCATATGCCCATACCGTATCAAACATATCTGCCCGAAGGCCAGAAACCTCATCCTGCGCAGTAGAAGGTACGAGCTGGACGCGAGAATAATCGCCGCCGTCCTTTTCTACAACATATTTGATTGTGGCCTGCTCAACGGGCATATCCCATGTAGCGTAGCGGAAACCCTCCATATCGCGCGGACGGGTAATTCCGTCTTCTGCCCTACTCATAATGCCTGAGGTGTTGTGTTGAATAACAGCAGCAACTGCCTGTATCGGCAAGGGATTATCACTTGCGAGAGAGTTAGCAATGTAGTCCTGATAAGAAACGCCCATCTGCGCCTGACCAGATCCGATCATAGCTTCAGCAGTATCTTCGGCAGGCTGAACTATTTCTACCTCAAGACCCTCGTCAGTAAAATATCCACTCTGTTGTGCAACGTAAATTCCCGTATGGTTGGTGTTAGGAGTGTAGTCCAAACAAAACGTAATATGAGTAGCATCACCTGCAGCGGCGTCTGAGCATCCCGCAAGTGCAGCAGTGCCTGCTAATGCCGCAGCACCTGCAGCACCAGCAACAAATTTCCTACGCGAAAGAGATCTTGAGAGCATTCCTTTATTGCTCATGTTATTTCCTTTCCACCTTTTTCCAAGGCATACATACGCGCTCAAGCAGATTTACACCCTTCATAAGGGCAAGTGAGAGCGCCGAAATGAGAATGATTGACGCAAACATACGGTCGTATGCAAACGACTTTCTAACACGCGTCATATACACACCGAGACCCAAAAAACCACCAAGCCATTCGGCGATAACAGCACCAACGATGGCATAGGTAGCACTGATACGCAGGCCCGAAAAGAACTGCTCTGCCGCAGCAGGCAACTTTGCATAGAAAAAGATTTGCCAACGAGTTGCGGTCATGGTGCGCATTAGGTCTACAACATCTGGATCAACCGAACGAAAGCCTCTCACCAACGCAACAGTTATTGGGAAAAACGTGGTGAGAATAACAAGGACTACTTTCGGAAGAATGCCATAGCCAAACCAAAGTACTAACAAAGGAGCTATCGCAACAGTTGGAATGGTTTGAGAGATGGTAATAAGTGGATCAAACGCTTGGTATATCACCTCAAACCTATCCATCACAACAGCCATAACAAACCCGAGTGCAACACCCGCAAGCAGACCAATTGCCGCCTCGGTGAGTGTTGTTACTGCGTGGGATGCTAAAAGCTGTGAGTCCTCAATAAAGGCAGATACAACATCCATGGGGCTCGGTAGTAGATAAGTTGGTACTAAGCCAAGCGAGCACACCGCTTGCCACAGGGCAATAAAACCTACCACCGCAATGAGGGCTGGAAGCCAGTTGGGATAGCGAAAACTATGTGCACCCTTATGCTGCATCGAAAGCCTCTACAACATCATCGGCATCATGATATTTACCGATCTTATGCTCGGTCGACATTACCTCACCGTTGGGACGATAGTTAATCTTGGCGTAGACCATGCTGTGTTCACAGCCCGAACGAGCTCCAACGAGCTGGCATTCATATAGCACCTTCATGCACGCATCAAAAGAGCCCTCAATGGTTGTTTCGAAAGGACCAACGGAATAAGGCAAACCTGAAGCATCAATACAGGCGATAACTTCATCAACAATGCGGCATGTCTCTTCATCAGAGGCAGCATTCATAGGTAAATATTGAATGGCCACAGAACAATTCATTAAAACCTCGCTCTCTGCGGCGGGAGACGAGAAGGGGTCCCGCACGACAATTCGGGACCCCATTGCGAGCTTCTCTGGTCCCTACGCTGGCATTACCCAGATCAGGTTGCGGGTCAGGATCGCTTTGGATCCAATCTCAGCCGACGTGCGTCAGCCCCCCCGTTGTCATAACACTTTGTGCAGTGTAACACGAAAAAGAGATTTGAGTCTCTACTGCTCTTTAACCTCTCCATGCATGAGACGATCGTACATAATCTGATTTGCAGCAAGCTCAACCGTATCATCAAGCGCTTCAAGTTGTCCTTTGCCGTATTTACGCTCAAGAGCACGAGCTATAGCCCAATCTGCAACACCAGGATTCTTAGGCAAAAGAGGTCCATGTACATACGTTCCTAATACATTTTTGTACAAAACGCCTTCTTCGCCAGACACTCCATCGTTCCCATGTCCATACAAAACTTTGCCAAGAGCAGTGGCACTCGGACCCAAATGAGTTCTGCCTGCATGGTTTTCATATCCCACGATAGGCTGTTCTGAAACCGAACTCTGAACAATAACGTTACCGATGAGACGTGGATCGCCATGATCTGTATAGAGATCTACCAAACTAAGGCCTTGGACTTTCTCGTTGCCTATGAGGTAACTCTCACCTAAAAGCTGATACCCGCCACATACCGCAAGAAGCACGCCATAATCTTCCACAAAAGAGCGAACTTCACTTCCAACCGCAAGCAATTTATCGCATACAATTTTTTGCTCACGATCCGAACCACCACCAATAAAGGCAAGGTCAACACCAGAGAAACTCGGCGTATCGCCCGGATGAACCTCACGGATCTCACAGGTAATACCTCGCCACTCCATGCGTTTTCTTAAGCACAGGATGTTGCCTGAATCTCCATAGAGATTGAGAAGTTCGGGGAAGAGATGCGCTATTACAAGCTTGCGCTCAGTCATGACGCTCCCCCATCCGTTCGAGTTCAGCCTTTGCAGGCCAGAGTGCAGAATAGTTGGTGAGAACATACAGTGGATATTCTTGAGGAAGCGCTGCAATATGCTTGAGTGCCGCTTCAACAGAATCGACAATATCCGCTTGGATATCGGCATATTTCATACGCACCTGCAAGTCATTAGCACGCGTTCCGCCAACTACGACACAGGCGCTACTATCGGTTGCCAAGCGTTCGAAATCTACGTCCCAAATCCAAGAGATATCTTTACCATCATTAAAATCATCGTTAACCACGAGATACGCCGCCTTGGGACGATCATCCTGGATAAGTAAAGATATATTTTGGTTAAAGCCGGTAGGGTTCTTTGCCAAATTAAGTATCACTTCACGTCCTCCAACATCAAAATGTTGGAGACGGCCATTCTCGGGATGATACTCATCAAGGGTATGTTGGAAAGTTTGGTTTGATACACCTGCAAGATGCGCAGCAGCATAGGCAGCCAAAAGGTTATACACCATATATACGCCACCAAAATCCGCTGATATTTGACAGGTTTCACCATCGGGAGTGGTAACCTCAAAAGCCACGCCCGAGCGATTAACTCTTACGTTCGTAGCAACAAAATCAAGGTCCGGCCGAGAAAAATCACCTTGAGGGCATCGAAACGCACCCAGTTGTGCATAGGCGCGATAGTCATAAATAAGCTCTGATCCACACACTTGGCAGAAGCGGGCTTCTGGAACCCTATCAGGAGCTAGACCAAGATCCTCACCAATACCGAATGTAATAACGGACGTTCCTGACTGTGCAGCACATCGTGCAATCCCCATTGACAGAGGATCATCGCCACATACTAGAAGAGTTGTTTCAGGCGATGAAGCTAAGGCTTCAACGATAACTTCCTGCACATGATCTATCTCACCAGCGCGATCAAGCTGATCTCGAAACAGATTAAGCAGCACGAGATAGCGAGGACGCAGCGCCGGTAAAATAATTCGTGTAGACAGTTCGTCTGCTTCCATTACCGCCCACGTAGCTCTCCGTGTGCTCATCATAGCCGCAGCGACACCGGGAGCCATGTTTGCTCCCGCACGATTGCATGCAACTTTATTGCCCGACGCTTCAATTGCTGAGGCAATAATATTGTTCGTTGTTGTCTTACCGTTGGTACCGCAAACAACTATGGAGCCCTCACCCAGCTGACGAGCGAGCTCAGAAATAATAGTGGGATCGATCGCTAATGCCACACGACCTGGCAGCTGAGACGCATTGC
>URWR01000103.1 GCA_900551595.1 uncultured Coriobacteriaceae bacterium | reverse complement strand
CTGGATGGGAGCTGCTCCCCTCCAGCGTGGCAACAATGACGCGTGGACATTTACACACCCCAAAGGTGCCATAGAAAGCATCGTATCGGGCAGGATGCATCCATATGCAGCAACACAAAACACATCTGCCGCTGCCGCGGAAAGCTTATCTTGAACCTCCGGTGTCATCCGAGAAGTTTCAAGCACTTCAAGGCCGAGCTCTTCGGCGACAATCTTAACCGGCGAAGGTTCGAGACGCTTACCGCGCGCACGCACAGCATCGGGGCGTGTTACTACCAACACAACATCATGAGCAGACGCAAGCGCACGCAGAGACGGTACTGCAAACTCAGGAGTACCCATAAAGACAACGCGCATGCATTCCTCCTTATACTTCAGTATCTCCTGGTTGAGCACCAGCTTCACGCGCCTGCTCATACTCACGAAGTGCACGAGCGCGAGCTGTTGGAGAGAGATGATCAATCATCGTTGTGCCATCAAGATGGTCGATCTCATGCTGCAAGCAAACGCACATAAGGTTGTTCTCGGCAGTATATTCAATCATGTCGCCATCAAGATTAAGGGCATGCACGACGACGCGATTAGGACGCTCTACGGTTACAGAAATGCCTGGAAATGAAAGGCATCCTTCACTCCCCGCAACGAGTTCTTGAGAGCTCTCAACAATTGTGGGGTTGATAAGAACGTAAGGATTTTTAGGTGCATCGCCGTAATCAACATCGATAACAACCAGGCGAATGTTCTCGCCTACCTGGGGCGCAGCAAGTCCGCAACCGCCTGCTGCATACATATCCTCCAGCATGCGCTGAGCAAGTTTGCGAACCGTATCATCAATATGCTCAATAGGAGCACACTGCTTTTTCAGGCGAGGATCCGGAGATAGAACAATATCGTCAATTGCGCTCATCTGAGCTCCTTTACATCGTGTTGCACCAAGCAAAACGTTTGCCGTACAACAACTCATCACTTATTCATTCGTCATGATACCCGCTTATGCACCACAACGCGCGACTGAACTCTGAGAAGCCCAAACCATGAGGGGATTACATAAGGTCGTATGCATCAACATCAATTGCAACACGCACATGCTTCGCTAAGGAGCCCAGGTGAGATACACATGCACTTAAGACTGGCCCCGGATCCGCATTCGTGGGTGTTTTTATCAGTACGTGCCACCGAGTTCTATCTTTTACACGACCACGTGCACATTCGGCGGGACCCAACACATGCCACCCATCTCGATGGGAAGCCTCCTGGCGAGCTTGTGTAGCAATCTCATTCGCCGCGTCTCTTACCTTCTTTGCATCAAGCCCCCACACCACAACATTGGTTAGTCGCGCAAATGGTGGATAGTACGCTTCCCGGCGACTATCCAACTCGCTTGCAAGAAAAGTCGAACGATCGTGTGTGGCGACCGAAGCGATTGCGGGATGGCTAGCCCAATACGTTTGGATAATGACACGCCCTGGACGGTCCCCTCGTCCAGCTCTGCCTGCAACCTGCTCAAGCAGATCATAAGTACGTTCTGCCGCACGAAAATCGGGCAATTTGAGGGTAGTATCGGCGTTTACTACACCCACAAGGGTAACCTCTGGAAAGTCCAGACCTTTTGCAACCATTTGTGTGCCAATAAGCACCGCACAATCACTGGCATCAAAACGTTCTAGGAGACGCTGATGTGCTCCTTTTGTACGGGTAGTGTCAGCATCCATGCGGATGATTGAAACATCGTCACCCAAAAGCGCCTGCAACTCATCCTCAACACGCTGTGTGCCAACACCAAACTGTCCCAAGTAACGACTGCCACAGTTTGGACATGATGTCGAAGGATCAGGCCAAGCACGTGTTGGCCATGAGCGTCCACACGTATGACAAACAAGCGCATGTGTACGTTCGTGATAGGCCAAAGAAGTTGAACAATGGGGACAGGTGGGCACACACCCGCACTCACGACACATCAAAAACGTAGCAAAACCACGACGATTGAGCAGCAGCACCGCTTTTTCTCGACGCTCCTCGATATCGAGAAGAGCTTGGCGCAGATCTCGTGAGAAAATCGATCGATTGCCCGCAGCAAACTCCTGCGTCATATCCGCAATTTTGACGGTGGGTAACTGGGCTTTTCCAGGGCGTTCATCCATGACAACACGACGCCAGACTGCATCGCGATAAGTTGGACGTTGACAACGCTCGAGACTCTCGAGTGAAGGAGTTGCACTGCCCAAGACAAGCGCAGCTCCACGCAGTTGTGCAAGCTTTGCCGCTACCTCACGAGCATGATAGCGTGGCGCTGAATCCTGCTTATACGAAGCTTCATGTTCCTCATCAACCACGATAAGACCAACATTGGTAAGCGGAGCAAAAAGGGCAGAACGCGCACCAACTACAACGTGCACATCTCCCCTATGGATAAGATCCCACTGATCAAAACGTTCTCCGACAGAAAGACGGGAATGCAAAACTGCCACGTCGTCGCCAAAACGGCTTCGGAAACGACCCACGGTTTGAGCCGTTAAAGAGATCTCAGGGACAAGAACAATTGCGCCCTTTCCTTGGCGTAAAACATGCTCAATAGCAGCAAGATATACTTCTGTCTTGCCCGAGCCCGTCACACCGTCAACAAGCACCACATCGCCTCGCTGAGCTGCAATTGCCTCGCGAATAGCAAGAAGGGCTTCTTCCTGTCCTTGGGTAAGATGCTCCGGACGATGCGCTATAGCGCTTGAAAGGGTCGTCGTTTGTTCTGCTGAACCGCGCACACGCCTGCGACTCTCTACCGCAACGATACCGCGACGCTCCAGGGTACTGACAACCGACGATGCCCCGGGTATGGTAGCCACAAGCTCCGCCATGCGCGACGGTCCTGCGGCAAGCGCTGATACTATCGCTCTCTGACGGGAAGCCCTGCGCGAAGGCACAAACGACTTGCCTTCCTCGGTAAGGCAAACCCATCTATCATCCACAGGACCTGCCTGCTCACACACAAGCTCCCACATGGTATGCGGGCTATCTTCTTTTTCATGAGCTGCAGTATCTACAGGACAGGCTGTTCGTTTGCGCACACGCACGCTTTGGCCTGGGGGAAGAAAAGGATGAAGCGCTTCCGATAAAGGACAGGCGTATTCTTTTGCAATCCAAAGTGCAAGTTGACCTGCCACTTCGTCAAAAGAAGAGCTAACCAACACCTGTTGAATGGGCAAAATATGATCGGCGCGTATCTTGGCAGAAGGCCGATCTGAAAGGGAAACGATATAACCTACGGCCTGACGGTGGCCGAAAGAAACCAATACGGTAGCGCCAACTACAGCCTGGCTCTCTAAAGCTTCTGGCACACCATAATCAAAAGCACAATCAAGTGCGCGGGTGGATATGTCGAGCGCAACCTGTGCGTATACCATAACCACCTCCGCGCACTTATACGCCATGCACGAAGAACTTTAATGCGATAAAGACTCCGTAGCAACCCATGTAATACTAACGGCGCCGGTGCCAATATGGCTTGCAATGACTGGTCCGCCATCTTTGACCAGCACTTTTGTATGAGGAAAACGGCGACGCAGCTCAATCATGATGTTGCGAGCTATGGGTTCGGATGAAGCGCCAAACGTTGAGACAATGACTTCATGCGCTCCAGATTCCACCAGATTGATAAGGGCTCGCGCAGCTCCTGCGGAGCCTTTTCCCGAACCTTCACTTCGAATGCCACCTGCATCCAGTGAGAAGACTGGCCAGCGATCGAGAAGACGCATAACTGACCGATGCGTTGCTCCCAATCTGCCGCTCTTTCGGAGAGGTTTCATGTCTGGAACCGCAAAGGCAATGCGTACTTCATTGCGATACTGCTCAACCGCTTGCGCTATCTCTTCAAGCGATTTGTTCTCATCGGCAAGGCGACGAGCATAGCGCAAGCACTGCTCGAGTGCAGCAACCGTAAGACGAGAATCAACAAGACGCAGGTGAGCATCAAGATCTTCGGAAGCTGTCTGAGCGATGACGGCATCACGAGCATCACAAGCTGCGCGGTAAACGCCCGAGAGGCGCCCTGACATTGTTATGCAAAGCACATTATCATGCTCGTTGAGCAACTGACGGAATACTTCAGCAAAATGAGCAGGGTATACGGGCTCAGTAGCAATTTCTTGCGCATGGGAGAAAAGCTTCTCGTAGTCGCCGTTCTCCACCTGAGGCTTCTCATCATGACGAACGCCGTCTACCTCGTACTGCATGGGCAGTACGATAACTCCAAGTTCTTCAGCTTCAGCCTGGGTTAAACCGCAGGTGGAGTCAGTCACAATTTTTAGCATATGTGATCAGCTCCCATGTTGCGGTAGCGCTGATAACGCTGGTTTATCAGCTCTTCTGTGCTAAGAGCTGAAAGCTCATCGAATTCCTTCTCAAGCCGTGCCGCAAACGCGGAAGCAAATGTCTGAGAACCAAGTGCTGCATCGTCGATCACATCGTCAATAATTCCCAGCTCAAGAAGGTCAGGGGCCGTAATACGCAAAGCATCAGCTGCTTCGGGGGCGCGTTTAGGATCTTTCCAAAGGATAGAAGCTGCTCCCTCTGGGCTTACAACAGAATAGATTGCGCCAGAAAGCATAAAGACGCGATCACCGAGTGCCAGAGCAAGAGCACCACCACTGCCACCTTCACCAACAATGACGCTAATGATGGGCACCTTAAGACCACTCATTGCCATGAGATTGCTTGCAATAGCTTCGCCTTCACCGCGCTCCTCGGCGCCAATGCCACAGTAGGCACCCGACGTATCAACGAGACAAATAATCGGACGGCCAAATTTCTCAGCCTCACGCATGAGACGCAAGGCCTTGCGGTATCCCTCGGGATGAGCAGAACCAAAATTACGCGCCACGCGATCTTTGGTGTTACGACCACGCTCAGTGCCGATAACCGTAACCGGTCGACGGCCCAACAGGGCAATACCGCCTACAACTGCTCCGTCATCTCCATAGAGCCTGTCGCCATGGAACTCAAGGAACCCAGAAAACGCTTGTTCAATGAGGGGTAGGACCGTCTCATGATCTCCTGAACGAACCTTTGCGAGCAAGTCGTATGCACGCGGACGCTCTGCCTTATCTGATTCAGAAGCAGGCGTTTCGTCGATGTCCTTCTCAGGCAGCAGCTCGTTTTGCTGAGGATGACTATCCAAAATCTTGCTTACCGGAGAAGTTTCAAGGAGCGTCCGAATAGGATCGGGGGCCTCTGAGGGATTGTCAGGGTGAACCTCAGGAACAATGGGCGGTGTTACCACGGGAAGTGGATCGGTGAGCGGTTTTGCCGTTACCTCGGGATGCTCATCCGTATCGGGCGCGAGATAGCGTGTTGCTCCGTGGAACGCAAGAAGGACCGACAAGGTAGCCGGAAGATCTTGTCTGCGGACAATACGATCGACAAAACCATGCTCAAGCTGGAATTCTGCACTTTGGAATCCAGCGGGAAGGCGCTTATGCGTTGTCTGCTCAACCACGCGCGGGCCGGCAAAGCCAATAAGGGCACCGGGCTCCGAAATAGTAATGTCGCCCTCCATAGCAAAGCTTGCTGTAACTCCGCCACACGTAGGATCGGTGAGAACGCAGATATAGAGCAAACCTGCATCAGAGTGACGGCGAACGGCAGCAGATACCTTTGCCATTTGCATGAGGGATGTTACGCCCTCTTGCATACGTGCACCACCAGAAACGGTAAAGCCGACAACCGGAAGCCCAAGCTTGGTAGCACGCTCAAACAGACGGCAAATTTTCTCACCAACCACCGAGCCCATCGAACCCATCATGAAGTCGGCATCCATGATAAAGAGTGCCGTATAACAACCACCAATAGAAGCAATGCCGGTGATAACTGCATCGCGCTCCCCTGAGCGGCGACGAGCACGCTCAAGCTTTTCATCGTATCCGGGGAAATTGAGGTAGTTGTTTACCGACAAATCGTGGTCGAGTTCCTCAAAGCTGCCGGCGTCCACCGTCATTGCAAGACGACGACGAGCTCCAACGCGCATAGGGAACCCACAACGGGGACAAACGTTTAAATTGTCGGCAAGCGTGTCGGCATCTACAACACGACGGCACGATGGACACTTAACAAGCAGATGCCTGTCAGGAACTTCAACAGGTACTTCAGTTGCTGGTCCTTCAAGAACGTTAATGCTCTTGTGTTTTTTATCCCTCGGCATAGAGATGCTCCATGAGATCGGTGTGATAGATTCCCGAGACAAACTCGGGGTTAGAGAGAATATCAAGCTGCAGCTCTGAATTCTCTTCAACGCCCTCGATTACAAGCTCACCAAGGGCAGAACGC
>URWR01000102.1 GCA_900551595.1 uncultured Coriobacteriaceae bacterium | reverse complement strand
CGGCAGGCTGAATTGCGCCTGTCATGAAGCTTGTAATGGTGTTCATGCCCGTGAAGGCAATGCCGAGAGTCAGAGCTGCGATAAACGCATCGCCCGGCTTCATCTTCACGCACAGACCCAGGACAAACATGATCAGCGGTACGAATACTGCTGCACCAAATCCCAGGATATAGTTAACGACATTTAACAGAATATCCATCAAGTTCTCCCTTCTCCAGTTCGCGGTGCTTTGTTGACTTGCTCTCTCCCTTAACAATTACGCACCAAAATATTCAAAAGGTGCTCCATAAGTCTAACACAAAGTTCTTACGAAGATTCTATTTTGAGCTTCAATTTCTTGGTTTTCCTGAGACAACGCTCTGATATGGGGTTTTGTTTTTCAGATATTAATTAGTTTCTCTTTTTAGTTTATTTGTTTCTCTTATCCTTTTCTGACTCTATATTTGTAATGTTCTGTTTTATAACTTTTTTGCTTTTAATATTCATAAAAAAGAAGGCACACCATGTGGTGTGCCTTCCTGGGTGCCACAAAGAACTATGTAGGAAATCTTACATGCCCTCAATGTAGCCAGCGCGCGGGGTAAGACCAAAGTGCTCGCACAGATCGCGGAGACCCTGATCATCGATGCCCTGCTTATCGCAGCCGCAACGCTTCATCTCGAGATAGACGCCAGCAACCTTGTCGACAGTCTCGAGCAGGCCAAAGGCATCGTGCAGAGAATGACCAGCGCTGAAGACGCCGTGATACTGCCAGACGACGAAACGACGATCCTTCATCTTCTCGAGGGTTGCGTCTGCAATGTCCTGGGTTCCGCAAACCATGAACGGAACAAGACCAATGCCCTCGGGGAACAGAACGATTGCCTCAGGAATGATGCGCCAAAGAGCAAGGGTGAATTCCTTCTCGTCGGTAGGACCAACATGCGTCATAGCGAGTACGTTGGTTGCATGGTTGTGCATAACAACACGCTGCTCAGGATCAACAGCAAGACGTGCAGCATGTGTAGCGAGGTGTGCAGGGAACTCAGAAGTCGGACGGTTGTCCTCAAGACCATAGGCGATCTCGTAGTAATCGCCTTCCTCAGGAATGTAGCAAATGCCAAGCAGGTGGTCGGGATCGTCACGGAGCTCACGGAAATAGGAGCCGGTAGCAGTAACGAGAACATACTTGCCACGAACACCATCAGGAACCTTGAGATCTACCTTGCGGCCAGCACCTGGAGTATAGCCAAGCTCAGCTACCTCCTCATCTGTCAGCAGATACGTAATGTTGCCACCATTGGCCTCGTCCCAGTTCTTGTCCCACATGAGATAGGCAAGCTCCTGGACCTCCTTGACGGCGCCGATCTGCTTCCAATCAGCCATATCTCTCCCCTTTCCTTTTTAGTGAATGCAGTACTTGCATACCTATAGCTTACGACTCAAAACATAACAGGTTGTGTCATAAATTGGCAAAATCTTGCAGTAGATTTGAATATTTTTTCAATCTGCAGAACCTGCTACGCTTTTTCATCCTCTTCATTATCTGAAGCAGCTTCCAATGCTGGCAGCTCTTCATTGTTGTCAGAATCATCCGTCTCGGTATTCTGTGATCCGTATTTTGCCTGTACATAGTCATCGTATGAAATACCAAGTTTCTCGGCTTTCTTGCGATCACGCTTTTCACGACGAAGACGCAGACGCTCTTGGGTAAGTGCTTGCATGAGATTCTTTCGCTCATCGTCAGAAAGATCCTCTGCCATACCCATCGCAATTTTGCGCTTCTCCAACATGTCGTTATAGTCCTGGAGAATGTAATCCTTGCCATAACGATCTACAAACAAAATGATGAGTAGTGCTGGCAAAGCATAATAAATGCTACTTGTGAGCAAACCCAAAACAAGAAATGCCGCAGAGAGAAAAACGAGGGCAAACCATCCCGCCTTAGGAATATTAAATTTATTCTCAGGCGCCTGGTGCTCCTCTTCATACTTGCGCAATGAGGCGTTGCCCGGCGCAATATATTTTTTCTTCTTGCTCTTAGACACGTTATTCCTCTCGTTACAAAAGATGGTCCACATCCTTGTGATGTGGACCATCCATGTTAGCCGAGAATACACATTCCGTCGAATTGGATGTGCGGAAAATATCTCGAATTACTTATGCCTTAGGACGGGAGTTAACCTCGTCGATAGCAGCAAGAAGCTTCTTGTACTCGGCGTCCTGGCCAATGCCAGTGAGGAATGCAACACCGTTGAATACAGGAATGCCCCAGTCGGTGTCTTCCTTAACAATGGAGATATAAATGTCGGCCTGCTTAATGGTGTGCTTGATGGACTTGATGTCAACAGCCTCGATGGTGGCGTCAACATTGTCGGCCTTGAGCAGACGCTCGACCTTGGAAGCGACGGTCTGGGAGGTGGCTACACCGGAGCCACAAGCAACGATAATACGAGCGGTCATACTAGTCCTCCTTGAAGAGAATGTCTTTCCCAGCGAGACGCTTTGTCTCGCCGTAGTACCAACTATAGCCTCGTTTTACTCGAAACGAGAGGTGATGGACTCAATAAGGCCCTCAGCTGTGGTCTGAGCCATAATGTCTTCCACAGCCTCATTGTTCATGAAGATGTTCATGAGGTTCTGAAGCACGGCAACCTGGCCACCATCACGCTGAACACCAAGATTAATAATAAGCTGAGCGTCTACATCCTCGCCAGCGCCAGCCATGTGCTCAAAACGAATGGGAGTCTTGGGCTTAACAATAGCGATATAAGGCTTCTCAAGGTGCTGAGGATCCGTGTGAGGAATTGCAATCTCAGCGGCCTCGCAACGAAGACCGGTGGGGTAATTTTTCTCACGAGTTGTAATACCTTCCAGCCAGGTATCCTTGATGTAGCCCATGGCATCCAGCTTGTCGTGAAGCTGCTGGAAAAAGTCCTCGCGATCCTTGCACTCCATATCAAAGAAAACGAGTTCCGGCTTAAAGAGTGCGGTATCGGCGTTAGCCATGTATTGACCCCTTTCGTGTTATGTGTCGTATCTCCCTTGATACGGACACGTTATACCCAAATTATCTCTTAATCTCGCCATAATGACCAGAAATTGTCAACAGGCGGACGCCCTCAATTCGTAAATGAATAAAGGGCGCCTTCGATATTTACTCAGTAGGAAGAACCGTGCGAATGCAAAGAGCCATAGAAATTGCTCCTGCATCAGGCGTACCAAGACTACGCTCAGCAGCCGGACGAGCACGACCAACCTTAGGAACCATATTAGCGGTATCTTCAGCAGCCTTCTGAGCAATTTCTGCGGCAGTAGCCCAGGCATCCTCAAGAGACTTGCCTTCGCCAGCGGCAGCCTCAAGAGCCTCACCAAATGGAATCAGTGCATCGAGCATGGTCTTATCGCCACGGTGAGCGCCACCAAGAGAAAGCATCTTCTCATAGGCAGCCTTTACTGCATCTGCAGCAACCTGAGCATCATAGGCATCGGCCTGATCGCCCACAACGGCACCAGCAGCCTCAAGCGCTGATCCCCACAGAACACCAGAGGTGCCACCAGCCTTAGCAGCCCAAGCACGACCGGCTTCCTTAAGAACAGAACCAGCTGCTGCGCCCTTCTCGCGCGCATCTTTTGCAGCCTCAGCAGCAAAGGTTGAACCCTTTACCATGCCACGACCATGGTCGCCGTCTCCAGCAACACCGTCAATCTTTGCAAGCTCTTCCTCAGCGTCAGCAATGGCAGTCTGCATACGCGCAAAGGCATCAACGATGTAGTCAGCAGCCTTTTCAGAAGCTTCGGAACCCTTTTCAAAAGTATCCGCTTGCTCAGTGAGCTCTGCGTAGACCTTGCGCTCACCAGAAGCCATCGAGCTAGCGCCCTTGCGGAAAGAAGCAGTATCGCAGGGAGCGCTCCAATAGGTCTCGAGCTCATCGTCCAGATACTCAACTGCCAGAGCAATGCCTTCCATATCGAGGGAGGTGACAAACTCACCCACGAGCGGCTCAACAAGGGTGTATCCCTTATCCTCGAGCAGCTGGCGCACTGTGCCCCATACAACGAAGAGCTCTTCGTATTTGGTAGAGCCCAGACCATCAAGAATAACTGCAATGCGCTTTGAATCGTCAGCGGGTGCCTCAGCAAGTACGCGATCCACGAGCAATTCTGCAACCTCAGCAGCGCTTGCCAAATCGCCTTCGCCTACACCAGGCTCACCATGGATACCCTGGCCAATCTCCATCTTGCCATGAGGAACATGGAAGAGAGGCTCGTCAGCACCAGGAAGGGTGCAGCCACGGAATCCGACCGACATGGTGCGGGTACGATCATTTGCCTTGGTGGTAATACGGACAAGATCGTCGAAAGAAACGCCAGCTGCTGCAGCTGCGCCCGCAGCCTTAAATACCATGAAGGTACCGACATTACCGCGACGCTTCTCAATCTCATCAGTAGTAGCAGAAGCCACATCATCAGTAATGAAGAAAGAACGAGCGTCGATACCATCTTCAATAAGGCGGTCACGTGCCATGTTGAAGTTCATCTTGTCGCCAGCATAGTTGCCACCCACAATGAAGACGCCAGTGCCCTGCTCAACAGAGCGAGCTACACCGAGCACATCTTCAGTTGAAGGAGACGTAAATACGTTACCAACAACCGTTGCATCCATAAAGCCGTCGCCGATGATGCCGCAGAATGCTGGATAGTGACCTGAGCCACCACCATTGATAACAGCAATTTTTCCTTCGGGCATCTTGGTGGCACGAGCAACGCCGCCAGGAACCTCTACAACATAATCAGGATATGCAGCAACATATCCCTTAAGCATGTCCTCACGGAATGTCTTAGGATCGTTAAAGAGCATGTAGCAAGTCCTTTCTCACAGATTAACCCGAGGCAGTACAAAACAGCGTACTGCCTCGGGTGCCATAGCTCTTACAGCATCAATGCCAACGTACTATTCCTCAAAGTAGTTCTGCAGACCAACGAGCATGTAGTAACCAGCAAGTGCACCCTGGTCTACAACGCCCTTTGCCTTGGCAGCGTGGACAGCAGCCTTGCCATACTTGGGCAGCATATCCTTTGTTGCCTCAACGCCCTCATGAGCGCCTTCAACAGCTGCGGAAATAACATCGCGGAAACTTGCATCAGGATTGGCATCAACGAGTGCCTGTGCCTTCTCTGCTCCAGCATGCACGGAGTCGAGAATGGTGCGATCGCCCAACTCACACTTACCGCGCTTCTTAATGCCAGCTGCAAAGGCAGTAACATACGCAGCGATATCGGCAGGAACAAGCTCAACCTTGCCCTTGAAAGCCTTGCCGGCCTCCATAATGCCAGAGCTCATGAGGGTTCCCATGGTTGAAGGAACCTCATTCTGCATCTTCATACCGCTCTTCATGAGCTGCTTGCCAATATCGCCTTCGGCAGCATTATCACGAAGGAAGCCAGGAAGTGCGCCATAGCCCTTGCTCATAGTGAGACCAAGGTCGCCATCGCCCATAGCGGCATCCATTTCGCAGAGCTCATCTTTCTTATCTGCGAAAACAATAGCAACCTGATCAAACATCTCAGGAATCTCGTTAACGGTGATCTTTTCCATCACAAATGCCTCCAGACGATATGTGCTCTAGCGCTGGCAGATAAACGGAGTATCGACTGGGTAGTCGAAGTAGCCCTTGAGCTCATCGTCAACCTTGCAGATGGAGATAGAGGCACCCATCATCTCCATGGAAGTGGCGTACTCGCCGGTCCAAGAGCGATAAACCTTGATTCCCTTGGCCTCAAGCTGCTTGCGAACAGAATTATTCAGAATGTAGAGCTCCTCAATGGAGGTGGCGCCCAGACCATTGATAAGTACTGCTACCTCATCGCCCTCAGCAAGCGGCATGTCATCAAGGATCTCGCGAACCGACTCTTCAGCAAGCTCATCGGCGGTCTTGATGGGGCCATTCCAAACGCCCGGCTCACCATGGATGCCCATACCAAAGGCCATCTCATTCTCGCCAAGCTCGAAGTTTGCATGACCAACCTCAGGGACAATGCAGGGAGTAAGAGCGAAACCGACGGTACGAACGTTGTCGCCAGCCTTCTTAGCAGCAGCAAGTACCTCGTCCAAGGTGCCCATCTGGTCGGCCTTAGCACCGGCAGCCTTATACATAAAGAAAATGCCAGCTACGCCACGACGGGCCTCGGGGTTCTTGTTGGACAGAACGTCATCTGCGCCTGTAATTGAACGAGTCTCGATATCGTCCATATCGAGCATCTCAGCAGCCATGTCAAAGTTCATAACATCGCCGGTGTAGTTGCCATACAGGAACAGAACACCAGCGCCAGCCTCAACCTCTTTGGCGATGTTGTAAATCTGCTCTGCAGAAGGCGACTGGAAAACG
>URWR01000101.1 GCA_900551595.1 uncultured Coriobacteriaceae bacterium | reverse complement strand
TCATCGGTAACATAGGGCCGGATGTATACGAAGCGCTTGACGCTGCCGGTACCTTACGTGTGCGAGCTCATCTGTTCCCGACACTTACTGATGACCAGAGCAATCTTGAGCATTTGCAAGAGCGTTTAGAAGGCGATTACATTCGAGCGCCTGGCTTTAAGCAATTCTTTGATGGTGTGTCGAGTCAGCATACGGCATGGTGTTCAGAACCTTATAAAAATTCGCATTTTGAAGGGGATTGCGGACGTCCAACCGTTGCCCCTGAGCGCATGCGTGCTCTTGTGCTCGGTGCTGCTGCTCGTGGGCATGCTGTTCGCATTCATGCCATTGGCGACAAAGCCGTACATTGTGCAGCAGAAATATTTGCAGAAGCATTCGATAGGTATGGAGCTCCTATGCAGGGCGCCAATACTATCGAGCATCTTGAAGATATTTGCTCAGAAGACATTGATCTTATGGCACGAGCACATGTAATTGCATCGGTGCAACCACCCCATATTGTGATTGATACGACACAGCCTGATAGAGATCTTGGTGAGAAACACGCGGCCCGTATGTGGCCTTTTGATACGCTCAACAAAGCGGGAGTTACCCTTGCGTTTGGTACGGATGCTCCTGTTGTTTCCCCCGATTCTCGCGAGGTGTTGTATAGCGCTATCGTACGCAAAGACCCAAAGACTCATCTGCCGAAAGATGGTTGGCATTCCGAGCACAATCTCGGGCGAGCAGAAGCGCTGCGAGCTTATTCTTTGGGCAGCGCTGCAGCAGTAGGCCGCATGCACGATCTTGGGATGCTGCAACCAGGATATCTGGCAGATTTTGCCGTTTGGGATACTAATTTACTTACCTGTCCAGCAGACGCTATTCTCGATGCACATACAATGGCAACGTATGTTGGTGGTACATGCGTCTACCGTGCGAATTGTGCTTCTGGTAACGAGAGGAACCACGCATGAAAGATGGATTTGTAAAAGTTGCTGCTGTAACGCCGGAGGTTCGTGTTGCTGATGTGGTAAGCAATGTCGAAGCTTGTATTGCTGCGGCACGCAACGTGGTTGAGAGTGAAGGCGCTCGTGTCGTGGTTTTGCCTGAGCTCGCACTCACGGGATATACCTGTGAGGATTTGTTTTGGCAGGAATCGCTCATTCGTGCTGCTGAAGAGGGTTTATCTTCATTTGCAAGCAAGACAGCCGATTTGGATGCGCTTCTTCTGGTTGGTGTGCCGGTGCGCGTCATGGGCAAGCTCTATAACTGTGCCGCTGTGCTTGCACGTGGTGTGCTCCTTGGTCTTGTCCCCAAACTTCATATTCCGACGTACAACGAATTTTATGAAGGCCGCCATTTTGAACGTGGCTCCAAACAGGTGACATTTATTTCTTATGCAGGAAATACTTCTGTGCCCTTTGGTTCAAAGGTGCTCTTCCGTTGTGAGGAGCTGCCTGAACTGGTAGTGGCAGCAGAGATCTGCGAGGACCTTTGGGTTCCCCAGCCACCCTCCATCGAACACGCTCAAGCTGGTGCAACGCTCATCTGCAATCTTTCGGCATCCAATGAGCTGGTTGGCAAATCGGACTATCGCAGATCGCTTGTTACAGGGCAGAGCGCTCGCCTTATTTGTGGCTATGTGTATGCAAGTGCAGGCACTGGAGAATCCACGCAGGACGTCGTGTATTCAGGACATGATTTGGTCGCCGAGAATGGCCGTATGTTGGCAGAGGGAAAACCCTTTGGAGAAGGTCGTGCTGTTTCTGAGATTGATGTCAGGTTGCTTATCTCAGAACGTACGCGGATGTCGACATATGCAACCTCTGCAACTGCTTCATATGAAATCGTGGACTTCTCATTGGGAGAAGAAGCATTTTCGTGTGAGACAGCCCTTACGCGATGGATTGATCCACATCCGTTTGTACCGTCTGATCCTGCTCGTCGAGCAGAGCGATGCGAAGAGGTATTTGCAATTCAGGCCCATGGTCTTGCAAAGCGTCTTGCACACACACGTTCTCGCCATGCAGTCATTGGCCTTTCAGGCGGACTCGATTCGACGCTCGCATTGTTGGTAACCGTGCGAGCATTCGACCTCTTAGAGCTCGATCGTAAGGGCATAATTGCAGTCACCATGCCTGGGTTTGGCACGACTGATCGCACGCATGACAATGCGGTGCGCCTAGCAGATGCACTTGGGGTGGACTTACATGAGATTTCCATTGCTCCTGCCGTGCGTCAGCATTTCTCAGATATTGGTCATGATGAGTCCGTCCACGACGTTACCTACGAAAATTCTCAGGCTCGCGAACGCACGCAGATTCTTATGGATGTTGCCAATCAAGCGGGTGGTCTGGTTATAGGCACTGGCGATCTTTCTGAACTCGCACTGGGGTGGGCCACCTATAATGGCGACCACATGTCAATGTATGCAGTGAATGCAAGCGTGCCCAAAACACTTGTGCGCCACCTTGTGCGCTATGTAGCCGATAGCTGTGGCAATGAGGTCGAGACAACCGTGTTGCTTGATGTGTTGGATACTCCCGTTTCTCCTGAGCTGCTACCAGCAACAGGCGACGGAAAGATCTCGCAACGTACTGAAGATCTCGTTGGCCCCTATGAGTTGCATGACTTTTTCTTGTATGAAGTGCTCCGTCACGGTATGTCTCCGCGCAAAGTATTCCGCTTGGCTCGCCATGCTTTGGGAGAGCGTTACGACGATGCAACCATTGCTAGGTGGCTTAAGGTCTTTTATCGTCGCTATTTTGCACAGCAATTCAAGCGGAGCTGTTTGCCCGATGGACCAAAAGTTGGTTCTGCTGCTGTAAGTCCACGCGGTGATTTGCGTATGCCATCGGATGCCTGTGCTGATCTTTGGCTTGCAGAGCTTGAGGAGCTTGAGGTTTTATCCGAATAGGTTTTACGATAAAGCTCAGAGCGATGTCTATGACAGCGAGTATGATGATGCCTGCATTGATTTTGCGGGCATCATGTATGAAATGCGTGTATCAAAGATAGAAAATCTAAGTTGAAGTTAGAAGATTTTTTCACTTCTGTGGTATAAGTTCGTGTGTCTGGGTAGAATTCTGAACGTTGGAGTGAACGGCAACATGAACTTGTTGTCGTAATGTGCGTCCGTTGGGGCGCTCAGAAGGAGGTTCTTAAATATGACACTGAAGCCTTTGGGTGATCGCGTTCTTGTTAAGCCTGCTCCTAAAGAGGAGAAAACCTCTACAGGTCTGTATATTTCGAGCGGTGCCCAGGAGAAGCCTCAGCGCGGCGAGGTAATCGCCGTTGGCGCTGGCAAGCTCAATGATAAGGGCGAACGCATTGCTATGGATATTAAGGCTGGAGACCAGGTCTTCTATGGCAAGTTTGGTGGCAATGAGGTAAAGATTGACGGCGAGGATTACCTGCTGCTTCGTGCTGACGACATCTATGCCGTAATCGAGGACTAAGACCTCACACCTTGTAATTTCTAACTGTTCACGAACACGCAAAAATATTTAGTTCATCCGAAAGGAATACCATGGCTAAAAATATTGCATTCGGCACCGATGCTCGTGCCAAGCTTGCCAAGGGCGTAAACACCCTGGCTGATGCTGTTACCACCACAATGGGCCCCAAGGGTCGTTATGTTGCTCTTGAGCGTTCCTATGGTGCTCCTACCATTACGAACGACGGCGTTTCTGTAGCTAAGGAGATTGAGCTCAAGGATCCCGTGGAGAACATGGGTGCTCAGCTCGTAAAGGAAGTTGCTACCAAGACCAACGACACCGTGGGCGACGGTACCACCACAGCAACCCTGCTTGCTCAGGTTATTGTCAATGAGGGTCTGCGCAACGTAGCTGCTGGTGCTAACCCCATTGCTATTCGTCGTGGCATCGATAAGGCTGTTAACGCTGTTGTTGCCAAGATGAAGGAGTCTGCACACGAGATTTCTACCAAGGAGCAGATTGCTTCCGTTGGTACGATTTCTGCTTCTGACCCTGAGGTCGGCAAGAAGATTTCTGACGCTATGGAGGTCGTGGGCAAGGACGGTGTTATTACCGTTGAGGAGTCCCAGACCTTTGGCATGGATATCGACACCGTTGAGGGCATGCAGTTTGATAAGGGCTACATCTCTCCGTATTTCGCAACTGACACCGAGAGCATGACAGCCGAGCTGAAGGATCCTTACATCCTGATGACCGATCAGAAGATCTCCAACATTCAGGACATCCTTCCTATTCTTGAGGCTGTACAGAAGTCCGGCGCTCCTCTGCTGATCGTTGCTGAGGATGTTGACGGCGAGGCTCTTGCAACCCTGATTCTTAACAAGCTTCGTGGCACGCTCAACATTGCTGCAGTGAAGGCTCCTGGCTATGGCGATCGTCGTAAGCGTATGCTCGAGGACATTGCTATCCTTACCGGCGGCCAGGTTGCTATGAAGGAACTCGGCATCAACCTTACCGACGTTTCTGCTGAGATGCTCGGCCGTGCTAAGTCTGTCAAGATCACCAAGGACAACACCACCATCGTTGGTGGCGCTGGTGCCAAGGATGCTATTGACGAGCGTGTCAACCAGATCAAGGCAGAGATTGAGCACACCGACTCCGATTTCGATCGTGAGAAGCTTCAAGAGCGTCTTGCTAAGCTTGCTGGTGGCGTTGCTATCATCAAGGTTGGCGCTGCTACTGAGGTTGAGCTCAAGGAGATCAAGCACCGCATCGAGGATGCTCTTCAGGCAACCCGTGCAGCTGTCGAGGAGGGCATTGTTGCTGGCGGCGGCGTAGCCTTTGTTGAGGCTGCTTCTGCACTCGACGACGTTGAGTGCTCTGATACCGATGAGAAGATCGGCGTCGACATCATCCGCAAGGCTCTCGAGGCACCTGTTCGCACCATTGCTAACAACGCTGGTTACGAGGGCTCTGTTGTCGTCGAGAAGATTAAGAGCCTGCCTGCTGGCCAGGGTCTTGACTCCGCTACCGGTGAGTATGGCGACATGATCGAGATGGGCGTTCTTGACCCGGTTAAGGTCACCCGCACCACACTCCAGAACGCTGCTTCTGTCGCATCTCTTATCCTCATCACCGAGGCCACCGTTTCTGATGAGCCGAAGAACACCACCATTGAGGAGGCTATCTCCCAGGCTGCTGCTCAGGGCGGCCAGGGTGGCGGCATGTACTAATCCAAGCGCGATTAGGAAAACGGTCATCTTCGAAGGGCTCCGCGTTAAGCGGAGCCCTTCTTTTATACGGTGTTTCGCTCTGGCTTTGTAAAAGACAGTTTTCGTACTTCACGTGCATATGTAGCTCGCCGGGTATGAGGAGTGCACAGCAAGGTACAATAAACAACTGCATGTAAGAGCATCATAAGGGGGATCCATGGCGGATAAGCGCGATATGCTCGATGATTTTATCGACATTCAGAAAGATTGGAAGGCTGTTTCCAATCCGCTGGGTAACCTTGTAGGTGCTCTGGCACAGGATCCTGGAGAGCAAGAAAAGGCTTGGGATCCTTCAAAGTACAAATGGAAGCCGCGTGCAAATTCCACCAATTGTTTGAGCTGTCTTTCGAAAGACCCTACTACCTGCACGCGTTGTGTTGATGTGTGCCCAGTGAATGCTATCCAAATTGAAGGTAGCAATATTCGTGTGTCGGATGCGTGCCGCAAGTGCGGTCTGTGCATTGCTGCTTGCCCGACAGATGCCTTTAGCGATATGCATCATTCTGCACGTCAAACCTATGATGCTATTGCAAAGGCAGCTGCTTCTCATGAACGCTGCTATGTAACATGCACACGTGCGCTTGGGCGTCCGCCTGAGGAAAATGAGATTTTGCTGCCCTGTGTTGGATGTGTTCCAACAGAGGTATGGTTCTCTATCCTGGTTGATTATCCCAATGTGAGTGTTTATCTGCCGTATGGTATTTGCGATAAGTGCCGTACTACCACCGGCGAGCTCGCTCTTTCTGAACATATTGCCGAGGGAGAGGAACTTGCAGGCCGTGGTGTTGGTCTCGAGATGGAAGAAGCCAACCTCAACCATGCCAAGAAACGCTCATACGAGCGACGTGAGTTTATGTCCAGTTTGGTGCGTTCTGGCCAGGTGGCAGTATCGGCGGCTAACCCAGTGTTGGCAGGTGCACAAGTTGTAGCAAAGCGTATTCAAGATCATTCGCGCCAAATCACCGAGCTACAAAACTCTCTTGAGAAGATCTGTGGTGCTAATACCACGCAAAAACGTAAGCGCACTATCGTGCAGAAGCGTCAGCTCATTTTAAGCGCACTGCAAGCTCATCCAGCGCTTGCCGAGCGTTTCTCACCCACAGCACCTTCGTTTGATCCTATGCGCTGCACGATGTGTGGTGAGTGCGTACATGTGTGTCCAACTCATGCCATCGATTTAGATG
>URWR01000100.1 GCA_900551595.1 uncultured Coriobacteriaceae bacterium | reverse complement strand
ACACCAGCGCGTCGCAGGACTTGGAGAAGGGCGATGGAGGCGTGAACTATTGGGGAAGTGCTTTCTTCTCATAGACAAGAGGCTTTGTTTGATCAGGCTCTTGATGAGGTTATGCGTGAGGTTCGTACCGATCCGTCGTTCCGCCCGCTCTTTGACGAGTTTGAGCTCGGTATTCGTACGCAAGGCGGTTCCTATAGTGGGGCTATGGGCCTTGCTCAAAAACTGGTGCATATTGCCGATACGCTTCCAGAGGGTTTGGCCGACGTCACTCCTGCCCAGGCTCATGAATCGGTGCTGCTTGAATGCATTCACGACCTTGGGTTTTGCATGGAAGAGCTTGGAGCACAAAAGCTCACCCAGGCAGCGTCTGCCAAAGTAGTGCCGGCCCTTGAAGTTGTGCGAAGTGTCAAAAACAATATCCGTGCCTTTGTGCATAATCCCCAAGATCTTCTCGATGTACTAACCTCTCTAAAGCTTCCCAATGCGGCGGGGGCTATAAAAGAACAGGTGCGTGCGGCAAAACAGAGCCTTGCTCTTGTCTGTGCAGAAGCTTCGTTTGCGCAAGCTGCTCCTTTTGGTAATGCCGTTCTTGAGCTTGCGCAGCATCTTGATAAACGTTACAAAGAGCTCAAACATGCTGGTGGCTGGCTCA
This sequence comes from uncultured Coriobacteriaceae bacterium, assembly GCA_900551595.1. Lineage (GTDB taxonomy): Bacteria > Actinomycetota > Coriobacteriia > Coriobacteriales > Atopobiaceae > Coprovicinus > Coprovicinus avistercoris. Next base: position 5,731 of record URWR01000100.1, on the reverse strand, counting down.
ACAATAACGACTTGGTGCGTCTGGCATATAAAGCGGTTCGAGAAAATAGCGATATTCAGCAGGCGCTTGCGGGACGTTTTCGTCTTGTGATGGTCGATGAGTTTCAGGATACCGACGAGATGCAGCTGGGGCTTATCTCTCTGCTTGCGGGTAAAGATGCTGCTCATCTTTGTACCGTAGGTGACGCACAGCAGTCAATCTATCGTTTTCGCGGTGCGGATGTAGAGGTGTTTCGCTCTCATGGCAGGCAGATTCATGAAGAAGGGCATGTTCGTCTGGATGTGAACTACCGAAGCCATGCTGATGTGTTGGCTTTTGTTGAACGGGTCTGCGGCGGCAAAACCAATCCTTTGCTTGAGGGATTTATGCATCTCGATGCCAATCCAGCGCGTAAAGATGCATACCGCGCGCCATCGCTGCCGCGTATTCAAGTAGAAGTATGTGGTGGTCCAGGGGTATCTGGCTTGCCTCGTCGCCAGCAAACAGCAGTATTGGCGGCTCAAATAGCTGATGCGCTTGCGAAGTTGCGCGATGCGGGTGAACGGCCAGGAAATATGGCGCTTTTGCTCGGCGTTACCACCAACGCAGATCTCTATATCGATGCCATCCGTTCACGTGGTATGGAGTGTGTGGTAACTGGTGGTTCTACCTTTACGCGCGCTCCTGAAGTAAAGGTTATACAAGCACTGCTGCATGCACTTGCAAATCCTTCTGATACGCAGTCAGGTCTTTTTCCTTCACTTGCAAGTGAAGTCTTTTGTCTTGATGCAGAGGACTTCTGTGAGTTGGGAACCAAAGAACAAGATACGGTTGATGCACCTGCTAAACGGCCTATCGACCGCGGTATGGAAGAGATGAGTTTCTTCCATAATCACACGCCATCCAAGCGTCTTGTGCGAGCGCATGAAGTTCTCACTCAAGCATTGCAAGATGTTCGCTCACATCCGGTTGCCGATGTGCTCTTAGATATTGTGCTTAATTCTGGTTGGCTTTCTCGTTTGGAGGCTGCTGGAACTGAAGGGAGGGCGCGTGCGGCAAATGTATTAGCTGCTATTCGATACGTGCGCGCCCTCACGCTTGAGATGGGCTTAGGACCTGCTCGGGCTGCCACAGAATTTGATCGGTGGCTCGAGGCAACCAAGGTTCCTCCTGCTTCTTTGGCGGGTGATGAAGGGGGAGAGGGCGCTGGCACGGTGCGCGTTATGACGATCCATGCTTCCAAAGGTTTGGAGTTTAATGTCTGTGCGGTGTCGGAATGTTGGGGTGCTCCTCGACCAGAACGTCAGATAGCTTTTAATAATCAATCGCATGAATTTATTCTGCGTCCGCGCGAGCTTTCCTCCAAGCTTGAGATAGACCCTGAGGCATTTGAAGAAAGCGCCGATCGGTCACTTGCCTTACCGCTTACGGTGAAATATCTGGCTGCCCAGAATGACGACAAAGAGGGCGAGGCACAGGAAAGTGCACGTCTTTTATATGTTGCCCTCACCCGTGCCCGAGAAGCGCTGGTCTTAGGTGTTGCGGGTGCTTCAAGTTCTCGAGGGGTTTCTTTGCCTCTCGCATCGGATGTTCTCGATGCCTTATGTGATGGCCAGTGGGAAGAACAGCCTGGTGTGCGTGAAGTTGCGTATGGTGGTAGCGAACCTGCACGCTTGCGGTGTGTGGTAGTTCGTTCAGAGGGTCCAAAGGGTGATACACATCTTGTGGCAGATTCAGCAGATAGTTTTGCTGAGCTTGATGGAACGCTACCCGAAGACATTGAGGCAATTGTTCGCACGGGCTCCTCGGTTCAGGACAATAACGAGGCAGCTCTTACGTGTGCTCTGTATGAGATGGATATGCCCTTGCAGCCTGCTCATCCATGGCGTATGCGAGAAGGTGTTTTCAGTTACTCAAGTGTGCACGCTGCACTTGAACCCCAACCGATAAGTTCCAGGTCTGCTGCACAGAGCAGTCAGCGTCCCGATGATATGGATGCTGCCGAAGCTGCTGATGAAGATCGTGCAACTAACTTGGGATCTGCCTTTCATGAGCTGGCTCAAGCTATGGTGGAAAGCGGTGGGCACGTTAACGAGCAGCGCATTGTCTCGCAGATTCGTAGATGGAATCTTTCTAAGCGAGCAGCAGAGCGCCTACGGGCAGCTTTACAGCGCTGGGAGAGCTCTTCTCTAAGGGCAGAAGCTCTGTCATGGCCACAAGTGCGTGCAGAGGTTCCTTTCTTCTTACGCGTGTCGTCTCCCTATGGTAAGTATCTTGAAGGAGCAATCGACCTGCTTTGTACAAATCCGGATACTTCTTGCGCTTTGGTGGTTGACTACAAGACAGGCGATGCTTGTCTTACCACCTCTGAGGTGCAAAAACGCCATGCTATGCAGGCGGAGTTTTATGCACAGGTGCTCTTGCAAAAGGGCTATAGCCATGTGGAGGCAGCGTTTGTGTGTGTGGAACGTGCGGATGAACTTGACGCTACCCAGCCACTCGTTGTTCGATATTCGTTTGACGCATGAGCCTTCGGCTATCCTCAAGCGATAGCATCGTATGGTTTTAAGAACTGTTCTACGAGGTAACGGAGATTTATCGTATGGCCTTCGTACATCTACATAACCACTCGGATTTCTCGGTACTCGATGCGGCAACGCGTATTCCTGATATGGTCAAACGCGCTGTTGATGAGAACATGCCAGCTATTGCACTTACCGATCATGGCTATTTGTTTGGCATTCCTAACTTTGACCTCGAATGTCGCAAATACAACGATGGCGCTGCCGATGCAAAGCAGTGGCGACACGATCGTGAGTGTTTTCAGAAGGGCTGGGAGCTTGAGGAGCCATCCCCTGATGCTGAGGATGCTCCAATTCATGATCGTGCACATGCACAATGGGAACGCGATGTTGCAGCGTGGAATCAAAATCATGATCTGAGCGATGTAGATGCGTGCCGTCCTGAGCCGTTGATTAAACCAATTTTCGGCTGCGAGACCTATTTCATTACGGATGAATACCACGAAAAGAAATCTCCGCAGCTGAGGTTCCATCTCATTTTGCTTGCCAAGAATGAGACGGGCTACGTCAATCTCATGAAGATGATGTCGAAGGCTGCAAACGAAGAGTTTTACTATCGTCCGCGTACCACGCTCGATATGTTGCGTGAGTACCATGAGGGTCTTATCTGCCAGAGCGCATGTGTTCAGGGCATTATTCCGTGGAATATTCGCAATGGCAATCCTGAAGAAGCTGAGAAATGGGCTCGCACCTTCCAAGAGATTTTTGGGGACGATTTCTATATTGAGATTCAGGATCACGGCCTGCAGCCGCCTGAGTGGAACGGTTGGAGCGATCGTTCGCTCTCTGAGTATTTGGTAAAGCTTGCCAGCAAACTCGGAATCAAAGTGGTGGCAACCAACGATATTCACTATCTCACACGTGAAGATGCTGCTACTCAGGACTTGGTGAGCTGTATTGGCACAGCCTCACACATTGATGATGAGAATCGCAAACGTATGACAGGCTCGGAGTTCTACATGAAAACCGAAGCTGAAATGCGTGAGCTGTTTGATTGGTGTCCTGAGGCATGCGACAACACGCTTGAGATTGCTAAGAAGTGCGAGTTTGAGCTCGACTGGTCTCAGATGTACTTGCCCAAATTCCCGTTGCTTGACGAGGGCGAAACCTCTGAAATGCGCTTCCGCAAGGAGTGCGAAAAGGGCCTTGCGCGTCGCTATGGGCCCGACTGGCGAGAGCGTACTATCGGTGGTGTCAACGTTTCTGAGCGCTTTGAGTACGAGTACAAAGTTATCTGCGAGAAGGGCTTTGCCGATTACTTCCTCATCGTTCAGGAATATGTACAGTGGGCAAAAGATAACGGCATTGGCGTAGGACCGGGCCGTGGTTCTGCTGCTGGCGCTATCGTTGCATATGCGATGAACATTACGACGTTTGACCCGCTTGAAAATGGCTTGATGTTCGAACGCTTCTTGTCTCCGCAGCGTTCGGAGATGCCCGATATCGATATGGACTTCGACGATGAACGTCGTCTCGAGGTCGTGCAGCACGTACGCGAGCTGTATGGTCCCGAGCGTGTTTGTCACGTCATTACCTACTCCACTATCAAGGCAAAGCAGGCCATCAACGATGCCGCGCGTGTACTGGGATATCCCGTGTACATGGGCCAGCGCCTTTCTAAGATGGTTTCCAACGATCCGAAAGCAGCGCTTGGGCCAACCCTGCATAAAACGCCGGGCAAAGAAGATATGTTCAGCCCGGAGTTTGCGGAGACCTACGAAAAAGAGCCTGACCATCGTCGCATTATCGATGCAGCGCTTTCCATTGAAGGCCTTACACGCGGTGAGGGCGTGCACGCGTGCGCCGTTCTTATTACGCCCACACCCGTTAACGACCATGTGCCCACTAAGCTTGACACCAAAGGTGGCGTAGAAATTACCCAATATGAAGGCCATTCCGTTGCTGACATGGGTCTTCTTAAAATGGACTTCTTGGGTCTGCGTACCCTTACCGTTATTTCAAAAGCTCTGCGCAACATTCGAGAGAATTATGCAACACCCGCCGATGTTGCTGCAGCTCCCGAAGCTGTGCGTGCAACCTTGCGGCCAGGTGCTACGTCAATAGATATTGATGTCGATAAGATTCCGTTTGACGACCCGAAGATTTTTGAACTTATGGGTCGCGGCCATACTGCCGGCGTATTCCAAATCGAGTCGGGCGGCATGACGGCAACTATTAAGAGTATGCAGCCAAAAGAATACCGTCAGGTAGTAGCTCTTATTGCTCTTTATCGTCCTGGTCCTTTGGGCGCTGGTATGGTTACCAGCTATATCAACCGTATGAACGGCAAAGAGCCGATTGTGTTTTACGACGATCGTCTCTCCGAGATTCTGGACGAAACCTACGGCACGATCGTGTACCAAGAGCAGGTTATGCAGATCTCGGTGCGCATGAGTGGCTTTTCTGCAGGTGAATCAGACTCACGTATTCGTAAGCCGGTGGCGAAGAAGAAGATTAAACTTCTTACCTCCACGATCTTCCACTGGGATGACGGTAAAGACGAAACCACCTATGACCACTGGATGAATGGTGCTGTTGCAAATGGCTATGAGCGTGAAACAGCACAGCGCATTTGGGATGACGTTCTCGAGTTTGCATCCTACGCATTTAACAAGAGCCACTCGGCAGGATACGCCATTCTCGTTATGCAGACGGCATGGCTTAAAGCGTATTATCCTCGCGAATATATGGCCTCGGTGCTTACGTCTTACATGGGTAAGACCGATAAAATCGTTCACTACGTCAATGCGTGCCGCCATGAAGGCATTGATATTTTGCCCCCTGACATTAACGAGTCTGGTCGTGACTTTACGGCAACCAAGGATGGTATTCGCTTTGGTTTTGCAGGCATTCGCGGCGTGGGTGAAGGTGTTTCTGACGCCATTATTGCTGAGCGTGAAGAGGGTGGACCCTTCAAGAACCTCCATGATTTTGTCGAGCGAGTCGATGCTTCTCAAGCTAATCGCCGTGTAGTAGAAGCGCTTATCAAAGCAGGAGCCTTTGATTCGACGGGGTATACCCGCATGCAGTGCATGCACTTTATCGACAAGGACAACCCCGAGAACATTATTGAGACTGCCGCAAAGCGCCAGCGTGATAAGGCGGCTGGTCAGAGCTCGTTGTTTGACATGTTTGGTGATGTGGCGGGTTCAGGTTTTGATACCGATGTG